>CAYZKI010000140.1:3949-8137 GCA_964478745.1 uncultured Bacteriovoracaceae bacterium | reverse complement strand
CGGGCTCGACGAGCAGGTATCCCGCCGAATTGGTCTTGAGCTGTTCCTTGAATGGCCCGGTGTTCGGCTCGTGGCCGATGGCGAGGAAGAAACCCGTCACCGGGAGCACGCTTGTTTCCTGGGTCTTGAGATTGCGGACCTTCACGCCCGTGACCGCATGGTCGCCCATGACCTCGATCACTTCCGAATCCCAGAGGAACTTGATCTTGGGATTCTTCATGGCCTTGTCCTGCATGATCTTGCTCGCGCGAAGCTTGTCGCGACGATGGATCACGGTGACCGTCTTGGCGAATCGCGTGAGGAACGTCGCCTCTTCCATCGCGGTGTCGCCGCCACCGACGACGGCGATCTCCTGGTTGCGGAAGAAGAACCCGTCGCAGGTCGCGCAGGCCGAGACGCCCTTGCCACGGAGGCGCGTCTCGCTCGGAAGGCCGAGCCACTTCGCCGACGCGCCGGTCGCGATGATCAACGTTTTCGTCCTCACCGTGTGGCCGCTCGAAAGCTCGAGCGTGAACGGGCGCTTCGAAAGGTCCGCCTTCACGATGTTGCCGGTCATGAACCGGGTCTTGAAGCGTTCCGCCTGCTTGCGGAATCCCATCATCAGGTCCGGGCCCATGACGGGTTCGGCGAAGCCTGGATAGTTCTCGACGTCGCTCGTGATCGTCAGCTGCCCGCCCGGCTGCTCGCCTTCGATGCAAAGCGGGTTGAGGTTCGCGCGAGCGGCGTAGATGGCGGCCGTCAAGCCGGCCGGTCCCGTGCCGACAATCGTTACGGACTCGATGGAATCACTCATGATCCCAGCCTTTCTATTGGTGAGGATCGAGAATCAGGATCAGTGGTTGAAGCTGCGTCCGTTCGAGGACCCGGTATCGGACTGATCCGCGGCCAGGGTGCTCAAGCTGACGTAGTCCGCATTTTCCGCGTCGTCCGGGAGCTTCTTGGTCGCCTCTTCGACTTCTTTCGCGGTGATCACGCCGCGAGCGAGGTTACGCTCAACCATACGAACGTCTAACTTCTTGGAATCAACGGAGTCATGAAGGAGTGGCATAGTTCCAGACTATTAATGGTTGCCGCTGCCTCATGTCAAGGCTGGCCAGGTCCGGAGGATGGATCGCCTGTCGGAGGGGCTATCAGGGGGCGCGTGGCCAGGTAGGCCAGGATCTCCTCGCCCTCCTTGGACTTGAGCAGGGTGGTCCCCCCGCAAATGGAGGCCCCCAACCCGGCCTTGTCGAAGTAGGGCCCTCCGGCGGGCTGGGCGTGAGCCAGGACCAGATAAGACTCGCCTTTCTTGAAATCGATCAGGCACTCCGCGCTGCCCGCCCCGTCACTGCCCACCTGGAGGGTCAGGATCGAGATTTCCTTCTTTTCCTGGGCGCCCGGGGTCCACGCCTCGAGGACCTTGAACTTGACCTCGCGCCGGGTGGCGCCCTTGATCCGGGTGGGCACGATCCCGACCACCTTCCCCGAGAAAACCTCGGCGGCGTTCATCAGCTTCTCCGAGACCGCCAGGTCCCGGCAGGTGCAGGCTTCAGCGTCGGCCGATAGCCCCGCGAACGAAAGAATGAGCGCCGTGAAACCGGCCAATTTCAGCATCATGGATCCCTCCCGAATTCTCAGTGCCAGGTCTTCGGATTATCGGAGTCGTCGTCGTCGAGAGCGCCCTTGCCCGGGTTCTTCGGCGTCACCAGGCGCAGGTGCTGCTTGCGCTTCTTCTTCGGTTTGCGGCCGGCCCAGTCGAGGCCCGCCTCCCGCCGCTTGCGGGCCACGCTCACGGCCGCGCGGGCATACAAGTAGGAGAATCCGGCCACCATGCCGCCCAGATGGGCCGCGCTCGAGAGCCCTCCCCGGCCGGAAAACACCGTGGACATGAACTCCACGCCCGCGAGGATCCAGATGAAGTGCTTTGCCTTCATCGGGAACAGCAGCATGAAAAGAAGGACCCGTTCGGCGAAGATGAGGCCATAGGCCATCAGCAGGCCATAGATGCCCCCCGAGGCCCCGACCATCGGGGTGTGGAGAAGGCCTTCCTTCCAGATGAACGCCTGAAGCAGCAGGTAAACGAACCCCGCGCTGGTCGTGCAGAAGAAGTAGTAGATGAGGAACCGGCGCGTGCCCCAAACCCCCTCGAGCTCGCCTCCGATGAACGCGAGCATCATCAGATTCAGGAAAAGGTGCAGGACGTCCGCGTGAAGGAACGAGTACGTGACGATCTGCCACAGACGCAGGTCGTTCACGAACCCTGACGGGATCAGGGCGAAGTACGAAAGCAGGTTCCCGCCCATGAACTGGTCGACCGAGTGCTGGATGATAAACGCCGCGAACAGGGCGATCAGAAGCACTTTGACTGCGGGCGTGATGCGAATAGGCATGGATTGCTTAGACCTTAGCCGCGTTTTTCCATCAGCTCAATGAGCATCCCACCGGCCGACGCGGGATGAATGAAGTTGATTCTCATCTGGTGCGCGCCGTTCCGCGGCTGATCGTAAGTCAGGCGATAACCCGCCGCGCGAAGCTTCTCGCAGGTCGCGTCGAGGGTGCCCGGATCGACCGTGAAAGAGAGATGATGGATGCCCGGCCCCTTCTTCTGGATGAATTTGGCGACCGTCCCTTCCGGATCGATCGGCTCAAGAAGCTCGAGCGAGGTCGGCTCGCCCGGCTTGGACGGAATGGGAAGGAAGTGAGTGGTCACTCCCTGGTCGGGGACGGGCTCGGTGTGAGTGACCTTCAGGCCGAGCAGCTCGAACAGGCGCTTGAGCTCCGGAAGTTGAGCCGCAGCGATGCCGATGTGATTGAGCTGAATCGCCATGAGCTTGGGAGTTTAATGGGAAGCCGAGAATAAAAAAAGAGGACCACTATCACCCGTTGCTGTACCCGTTTCAGCCACCTCTCGGTTGCGTCCCGGCGAACGATAGCGGTCCTCAGTCAAGATCCAAGCTAAAGTACCCACCCAGTAACTCCAGCCTAGACATAGGTCTTGTCGGACCTCGGCCGGAAAACTTGAGCCAGGAAATCGAAGTCCTTGCGCTCGAGGAAGAGGAGGTACGTGGCGATCATTAAAAGCCCGAAATACCAGATGTTAATGGAGATCCCTATGCCGATATGGAGCGCCGCACCAAAGGCAAGAACCCAGGGCCTCACCGGCCGGAACCAGACCAGAACCGGAAAGTAGATCTCCCAAAGCAGCGTACTGTAGGTGGCCGCGATGATGAGCATCGGGAAATGAGCGACCCAGGCGAAGTCCATGCGCGCCAGCTGGGCGTTCGCGAGCACCGACCACACGGCCTCGCCACGCCACCAGAGCGGGCCCTTCAGCTTCTCGAGGCCCGAGTACGCGTAGATGATGCACACCTGGATCTGAGCCAGCCTGTAAGCCGCCGACCCCAGCATCGAGCGGAAGTCCGGCCGCACGGGCGGGCGCGGGCGGAAATCCGAGAGGCAGAACAGGAACAGGAAGAAGGTCCCGATCATGTCCACGCCGAACATGACGAGCATGTTCCGGTGGAGAAAGGAGATATGCAGGACGAAGGCGACGACGGCCGACGCCCGGCCGAGGTAACCGAAGGCAAGCGCGAGAAGCGACGCGAGAAGCAGCCAGTGGGCAGCCTGCACCGCCCACCCGAGCGCCGGCCCGCTGAAAAGGTCGAAGATCGACGCGCGGAAGTTCATCGGCATCATCTCGCGCGCGACGTCCGCGGTGAGCATGCCCGTATCCATGTAGAAGAGCTCGAGATCAGCGGTCCGGCTCAGATAGAAGAGAAAGAGGATGAACGCGAGCGCCGGCCGGAACATCCGCATCGGGAAGTACGGGTCTGACTCGAACCAGAAGCGGCACCAACGGTCGTAGTAGCGTCCCATCATGAGCCGCCTCCGGCCGCCCGCGGGCAGAAGGTCGTCGAGGCCCACTTGGTCTCGATGTCTTTCTCGTCGCCGATCTTCCTTTTCCCCTCGGCGACGTCCTGGAGCGAAGGGATCTGACGCGTGCGCTGCCCGAGCCGCACGGAATGGGCTCCCGGGATCGATCTGCAGAGGTAAGGCACCATCACCTTCTCGAGGCGATCCTGCCCCGCGAGCATGAAGCGCGCGGCGGCGATTCTCCGGTTCTGCCGGTCCCGCATGAAGAACGGATCGTTCGTCTCGGGAAGCTGCCCTGCCTTGAGAAGCTCGCGCTTGTCGCCTTCCACCTCGAAC
>CAYZKI010000140.1:0-3939 GCA_964478745.1 uncultured Bacteriovoracaceae bacterium | reverse complement strand
ACTCCCAACATGTGGTCACGGTGCCGCGAGTGATTTATGGAGCACAACCAATTCTCAATACCAACGCCCCGCGAGTTGAGGTCGAAGCGGATACCCAGCATGTCTTTTAGTCAGGGGACATTGTTGGTTTGAAATGAAATCAATGGTCAATCGAAAGCGATGGACTTCCAGCTTTGATATGAATCAAAGCTGGGGAGGGGAGTGGACACCACGTGGATGGGAGGTGGCCCCGGGTCGGGCGCGAAGAAGTTCCAGCTCGAGACGAGCTCGAACGAGTTCACGTAAGGCTCTATCCAGGGTTTCAGCCGGGTGCCCAGGTGCGTCTGGCTATTCGGAGCGACGACCACCGCGACCAGGTGGTAAACCACGAACGCCGAAAGCAGCGCCTGGATCGTCCGTGGTGACTTCACTTGCTTAACCCACCTAGAAAGTGCTGCCGCCGCCCCCGAGGCCCGCGCCCCCGTAAGGAGTGCCGAAGCCGATTCCGCCGCCGCCGTACATCGAGCCGCCGTACCCGCCGCCGTAAACGGCCTGCTGCGCGTTCTGATACGTCTGGTACGCCCGCATCTGCGCTTCGTAGACCTGCTGCTGGGCGAGCATGATGTCCTGCTGCGCGGTCATCGCGCGCTGGGCCTGGATCATCTGCGCCTGCATCGAAGCCTGCATGAGCTGCATGTACTGGGGGTTCATGAGGCCACCGCCTCCACCCCAGCCACCGCCGCCCCAACCGCCGTAGCCGCCCGGGAATCCGCCGCCACCCCAGCCGCCGGGGATTCCGTTGCCCCAGCCCCAGCTGCCCGGGCCCGCGAAACCGCCGCCGCCTCCGAAGGCGCCGCCGAACGCGCCGAAGCCGAAGCTCGGGCCGAAGCCGCCGCCTGGGCCGAAACCACCGCCGAAGCCCGGACCGAAGCCGCCGCCGAAGCCCGGAGCGCCGAAACCGCCGCCGAAGCTCGGGCCGAAGCCGCCGCCGAACGCCATCGGGCCGAAGGCACCGCCCCCGCCGAAGGCCTGACCGAACACGCCGCCGAACGCCGGCGCGCCATACCCGCCGAAGCCACCGAAGCCCGGAGGAGGACCGAAGGCGCCGAAGCCGCCGCCGAACGGCGCCCCGAAGGGAGCCCCGCCGAAGCCGCCACCGAAGGCCATCGGGCCAAACGCCCCGTAACCGCCTCCGAAGGGAGCGCCGCCGAAGCCGCCGCCGAACGCCTGGCCGAACACGCCGCCGAACGCGGGCATGCCGTATCCGCCGAAGCCACCGGGCATCCCATAGGCCATGCCGTATCCGGGCATTCCGTAACCCATGCCGAACATCGCGCCCGGGCCCTCGCCGCCGAACACGCCGCCCATGCCCATTCCGTTGAAGCCGCCGCCGAAGCCGCCGCCGAAGCCGCCGCCTCCGCCGAAAATCGTTCCGATAGCGCCGCCGAAAGTCCCGCCGAAGGTGCCGAAGCCGCCGCCGAAGCCGCCACCTCCGCCCCAGCCGCCTCCCCCCCAGCCGCCCCCACCGCCCCACGCGGGCGGATAGCAGGGAACACCGATCGTCGTGCACTGCTCGAGGTAGCCGTTATACGAAGTCTGATAAGCCTGAAGTCCCTTGTTGTACGCGCGATACCCGAGATAGCTCGTGAGGATCGGGACCGCGGCCGAGATGCCGCCGACGATATAGTCGCCGAGTTTCGGCTCGCGCATGCCCGGAACGCTCGCGGAAGATCCACCGTCGCAGTTCACGCATTCGGCGCGAGCGTCGCGGATATCGTCCTGCAGATTCTTCATGCGGCGGCTGATCCCCTCGCACTCGGCCCGGCGATCCTTGATCGAACGCTCGAGAGAGGTGATCTTGATGTCGCGCTTCACCGGGCCACACCGGAGAACGAGCTGCTGGCAGGCCGCGCTGACCCGCGAAGCCTGCAGCTTCGCCTTCGTTCCGCCCGCCGTCTTCCACACGCTCATGCAGTCCGCGTTGCCCGGCTCGAGACCCAGGGCCTGGAGCTCGTTGGCTCCGCAGCAGGCGTTGTTCACGCATTCGGAGCAGACCGGATCGTCGGCCTCGTCCGCCGCGCGCTGAAGCTCCTTCAGCTCACGCATCTCGTCCGCGAGCGCATCGTCGCAGCAACGCTTGGCTTCGCGCAGATCCTTCCGCTCTTCTTCCAGCGCCTGGATGTCGGATTTCTTCACTTCCGCCTGCGCCCATCGTGGCACCATCGTGCCCGGCGCGATTGCGATGATCATCAAGACAGCAAGCGATCTGCTGAATCCCATAGAGTTCCTCTCGTGCACTTTTCGGCCAAAGCCCCAAAGAGGCTCCAGCTGGCGGGCGAATCTCCGACTCGCTCCACCTTTAAGTGTAGGGAGTGAAAGGACTCGTTACAAATTTATTTGTGGGGTGAGATCGGCTCTGGTGGCGGGAAAGCGACGGAAGGTTGTCGGGAGATCGTGGGGAATTCCGGGGGAGCCGCCCACGAAATGGGCAGCCCCCGTCAGAACATTGACATCAGCGCTGGCGAGACTTGCGGACGGCCTCAGCGCGCTTCTTGGCGCGAGCCTTCTTCTTCGCCTGGCCTTTGCGATTCTTCATTTTCTGGATCTTGCTCTTACGACCACGTCCCATGCGTTACCCCTTTGACTAAAGAACGAATATTGGGCCCAAAGCTAGCGGCCATGCCTTGAATATGCAAGGAAGTTTCAAGCCCGGCATTGCTCGCTCACCGTTCAATCTGCTAGCCTTATTAAGGAGCAGTCTTCGGCCTACGAACAAGGAGCGTTCCATGGACACGGATGTCACCACTACCTCTGCCCTTCCCACGTCTTCTTTCCAAGTAGGCGACTCCGTCATCTACGGCATGCACGGCAAGTGCTCGCTCACGGGCATAGAGACGCGCACGGTCGCCGGCGAATCCATCCGTTTCTACAAGCTGGAAGTCGTGAAGCCCGCGCTCTCGCGCTCGACCCGGCAGGAACCGGCGATCTGGGTTCCCGTGAACGTGGCTCGCGACCGCGGCATGCGCGCGCCCCTCGCGAAGGAGCAAACCGAAGAAATCTTCAAGACGATGGCCAGCCGCGAGTACTACTTCAACGCTTCGGAGCCCTGGAACACGGTCCAGCCGAAGCTCGAAGCCGTGATCCGCGCGGAAGGCGCCCTTGGAATGACCAAGGCCCTGGGATATCTGCACGTGCTGAAGCGCCGGCAGATCGTCCCGACACCCGAGGTCGCTCGCATGTCGGAGAACGTGAACAAACTTCTCATGCGCGAGCTTTCCGAGGCCACGGGCGAGTCGATCCGCGCGCTCGAGGAAAAGGCCGCGAAGCTGATGCGCCAGAAGCTTCTCGCCGACAACTGAAACTGACGCGGACAAGGCCTACTGCGACTCGAAACAGGTAGGCGTGACGATCCCGTTCGCGCGCATCGAGCTCGCCGCGCAGGCGTCCTGCGCGGGCGTGTTCACCCGGAAGCAGTCCTCGCTGATGTATCCGCGCAGGTTCAATGACGTGATCGCGCATTCGGCCCCCTGGCTGACGCGAAAGCAGTCGTCGAGCACATAGCCCTGGCGCTGCAGCGACGTGGCGGCGCACATGTCCTGCCCCAGGTTCGAGATGCGCGTGCAGCTCGCTATCAGGTAACCGTACCTCTCGATCGAGATTCTCGCGCACAGGCCCGCCGGCTGCTGGGTCGCGACCTGCGAGGCGGGGATCTGCACGATCGGCCCGAGATTCCCGGGGCTGACCGCTTCGCCCTGCGCGAGAACGGATCCCGGCAGCCAAGCCATCAGAAGGCACGAAAACCCCACGAGAATTCCCATATACGACCTGAAAGCAACGGCGGTGCCATGGAATCGCTCAACCGGACCCCCGGCTCCGCCGATACGTGATCGATGGTGTCCCGATCGATGTCCAAGCTGAAGTCGCCCGATGAGAAGCCGGGGCTCTGGGCCCGCTTCGTCG
>CAYZKI010000139.1:0-8144 GCA_964478745.1 uncultured Bacteriovoracaceae bacterium | reverse complement strand
GATGATCAACGCGGCACTGACGCGGGCTCCGATGCCCGCGTTCTGATCCCGGATCAGTGGCAATGGGCCGGCAGGTCGCGGATCGTGAACGCCGCGCCCGGGCCGCCGAGCTCGGCGTAGTTGGTCACGTCGAGCCAGCCCGGACGCGAGTCCGGCGAGCAGGACGCGATGATGAAGTCGACGACGTAGACGTCGTGATTTCCTTCGCTCGTGTTGGAGCCGTAGGAGTAGGTGAGCGCGTCGAACGAAAGCGAACCGACCTGGCCGCGCTTCCAGTTCAGGCCGAAGCGCTTGTCGATGCGCCGCAGGCGGCAGACCACCTCGAACAGGAACTCACGGTTGTCGCAGCCCTGCATGATCTTGCCCGGCATGTCGTTGTTCACCTGTTCCACGAGCCATTTCATGTCCGGCAGCGGAAGGCGTCCGCCGCTCGGGGGATTCGTGGGCTCAGGCTGCGGCTGGGGCTGCGGCTCGGGATCCGGCACCGCCTGGGCGGTCTTCAGATAGACCGTCACGACGGGCGTCGAGCGGGAGAACTTGTGGGAGAGCGTCTCGGAGATGAAGCCAGGCGCGGAAACCGCGACGTTCTGGTTGCCCGTGCGAATGCGCATCACGGCGCGGCCGCGCGAATCCGTCTGGACGTACTGGTCGTCGACGTAAACTCCTGCGCCTGCCACCGGCTGATAAGGGGTCGTGGACGCGTTGACGACGCGGACGCCGCCCAGGACGGTCGCTCCCGACTTCTTCCGGGAGGATCCGAAGGCCGATGCGTCCTCCGCCGAGAGCGAGAGCGCTCCGAACACGACCAATACTGAAAATAGGGCCAATCCTTGCCTCGTCATACTGCCCTGAGTAATCCAAGACCCATGCCCGCCCGAAACCCGCTTAAATTCGCGTCCGACCCCCCGGAGCCCGCGATTCTCCTGGATGCACTCTGCGCCTGTCTAACCCTTCGACACTTTCGGTGGTATCCTGCGGCCATGGAACTCACGCTCCGCTTCGCAAACCAGCGCGCCGTCGTATCCCCGATCGGCGCCTCCCTGAGACGCTATTTCTTCGAGCACGCCGACGGCGGCCACACCGACATCATCTGGGGATACAACGGCACGGAGAACAAGAAGGCCGGGCAAGGCGACGTGCTCGTCCCGTTCCCGAGCCGGATCAAGGACGGCGTCTACCGCTTCGGCGGGCAGGAGCACACGCTCGAGAAGAACGACAAGGAGGGCCCGAACGCGATCCACGGATTCCTTCGCGGCGTGACCTGGGAGCACGAGCAGCTGAGCCCGTCCACCTCGCGCTTTTCCTACCGGCTGAAGGAAGACCGCTTCCAGGGTTATCCGTTCGCGCTCGACGTCGAGCTCACCTATCGCCTGGACCGGTTCGGGCTCACCACGGAGTTCAACATCACCAACCCCGGCTCCAGGAAAGCGCCGGTCGGGATCGGCTTCCATCCCTACTTCCTGGCGGACGCGCCGACCATCGACGGCGCGACGGCTAAGATCCCGGCGTGCCGGTACCTCGAGTTCGAGAGGCTCGTTCCGACGGGAAAGATCCTCTCGACGGAAGGCTCGCCGCTCGACTTCCGCAAGGCGAAGGAGATCGGCGGCGCGCGCCTGAACTTCTGCTTCACCGATCTCGTCCGCGACAGCCAGGGGCTGGCGTGGGCCGAGCTCGCGAATCCCCGGACGGGCTACTCACTCAAGGTGTGGATGGACGAGGCTTTCCCCTATCTCGTCGTCTACTCGGGCGACGCGATCGAAGGCTCCGACGCGCGGCGTTCGCTCGCGATCGAACCCATGACCTGCGCCACTGACGCGTTCAATCACCCGGACTGGGGGCTCGTGCAGCTCGAGCCGGGCGCGCGCTTCGGCGGAAGGTTCGGCATCGTGGCCCGACTCGGCACGCAGGGTGCACCCCCCGCGGCCGATGCCCTACGGTAAATCCTGGAAGGAAGCCGCGAAACGTTACGTCCACTGCCTGAATTCCGTGGACGTCTGGGACGGCGCGGCCGCGCTCGCGTACTACTTCATGCTCGCCATCTTCCCGGCGATGATCTTCCTGCTTGCCCTCCTGCCCTTCCTGCCGATTCCCAACCTCGACCAGGAGATCATGGGCCTTCTGTCCCAGGCCATGCCGGGCGAGGCGCACGAGACCTTCACGGGCGTGGTGACGCAGATCACGAGCAACAAGAAAGGCGGCCTGCTTTCCCTCGGCATCCTGCTCACGCTCTGGTCCGCGTCGAACGGGATCGCCGCGGTCATGCACCAGTTCAACCGCATGGGCGACGCGGAAGAAGAGCGCTCTTATCTGAAGATGCGCGCCGTCGCGCTCGCGCTCACGCTCGGCGCCGGCCTCCTGATCGCGGCATCCTTCGCCGTGATCCTCGTCGGAAACCTGCTCATCGATTTCATCCTGCGCACGGTGGGCCTGGCAGACCAGGGCATCGCCCACACGGCCCTGACGCTCGCCCGCTGGGCCATCGTCGCCGTCGGAATGATGCTCGCCTTCGGCGTGCTGTTCCGTTACGGCCCGACCCCTCGCATCGCGCGCAAGGAGTTCAAGCTCTTCTCGGCCGGCAACATCGCGAGCGTCCTGTTCTTCGTCCTCGCGTCCCTGGGCTTCAAGCTCTACGTGAGCCGGTTCTCGGATTACAACGCGACCTACGGCAGCATCGGGGCGGTGATCGTCCTCATGCTCTGGATGTACGTCACGGGGCTCGTCATCCTCATGGGCGCGCAGATCGACGTGCTGCAGAGAACGCTCAGGAAAGAGCAGAAAGAGGCTCTGGAGCGGCGGTCCCAGGAATCCCGGCCCGGACGCCCTCGCGAGGTGGCGTGACGAACTCGAGCACCTGCTCGAAGGTCTCGAGGCGCTTGAGCGTGTCGAACCAGTCGAAGCGGTGCCCGACGCTGGCCATCTTCATCCACTGCTTGGTGCGCCTGACGAGGTAATCGGTCCGGGTCGTGGCCGGCCGGGCGATCTCGGCGAAGCGAAGCAGGTGCGGAAGCCAGTGCGACGGCTCGCGCGGGTCGAAGCTCGCGGCTCGGCGCCGTTCGGCGAGCTCGCGCGCGCCCGGAACGCCGAGCTCCGCCGCGATCAGGAGCGCCAGGTAAGGATGGGCGAGCGCGCTCCTGCCCAGCATGAAGTGCTCGGCGCCGGTGATCTCGCGGCATCGCAGGAAGTCGTCGAAGGTCCAGATGTCCCCGTTCGCGACGACCGGTATGGAGACTCGCCGGCGCACCTCGCCGATGAAGCTCCAATCGACCGGAGGGGCGTAGCCCTGGGACTTCGTGCGCGCGTGGATGGTGATCCAGCTCGCCCCCCCGTCCGCCGCGCGAACGGCGTTCGTGAGGATCGGCTCGCGGGTTTCCCAGCCCAGGCGCAGTTTGGCTGAAACCGGGTATCTCGCGGGAACCGCGTCGCGGACGGCGCGAACGATCCTCTCGATCCGCTCGGGATACTTCAGCAGCGTCGCGCCGCCGTCGTGCCGGTTCACCGTCGGAGCGGGGCAGCCGAAGTTCAGGTCGATGCCTCGCGCTCCCGCCTCGATCCCCAGCACCGCGGCCTCGGCGAGGAGAGCCGGATCGCCGCCCAGGAGCTGAAGCTGCACGGGGACGCCGCTGGCGGTCGCGCAGCCAGGGCGAAGGATCTCCGGAACGTGCTCGCGGTAGATCCGCTTGGGAGGAAGGTTCTGCGAGATCCGCAGGAACTCCGAGACGCAGAACGTGAAGCCGCCACAGGAAGTCAGGAACTCGCGCATGGGTGCATCCGTGACGCCTTCCATGGGCGCTACCGCGACGGCTGGTTTTCCATGCTCGAGCCAAAACATAGTGCTGACGCAGCCTAGCACAGGTATAAGGTTAGGCCATGGCCCATCTTCGCCCGTTTCGCGCACTTCGACCCGAACCCAGGATCGCCGCCCAGGTCGCGGCCGTTCCTTATGATGTCGTCGACCGCGGGGAAGCCGCCCGCCTCGCCGAGGGCAACCCCCTGAGCTTCCTCCACGTCTCGCGCGCCGAGATCGATCTTCCCGCTTCGACCGACCCCTACTCGTCCGAAGTCTACGCGCGCGCGAAGGCCAATCTCGAGAAGCTCATCGCATCGGCCCCGCTCCTGACCGACGACCGCCCCTGCCTCTACCTGTATCGCCTCGAGGCCGGCGGCCACGCGCAGACCGGGCTCGCGGGCACCTATTCCCTCCAGGAATACGCCGACGGAGGGATCCGCCGGCACGAGCTGACCCGCAAGGACAAGGAAGATGACCGCACCCGGCACCTGGAAACGCTGCAGGCGCAGACGGGCCCGGTGTTCCTTGCCTATCGCGCCCGCGCGGAGATCGACGAGGCCGCCAGGCGCGTCGCCGAGGGTAAGCCCGAATACGACTTCACCGCCCCCGACGGCGTCCGTCACACGATCTGGGTCATTCGCGAGACCTCGCCCTGGGTGAGCGCCTTCGCCGCCATCCCGCGCCTGTACATCGCCGACGGACACCATCGCGCGGCTTCGGCAAGCCGCATGACCCGCAGGCTTTCCGAGACCTCCTCGCCCGAGGATTTCAGGCACGTGCTGGCGGTCGCCTTCCCCTCGAACCAGCTCCGGATCCTTCCGTACCACCGCCTCATCAAGGACCTGAACGGGCATGCCGATCCGCTCGTTCCGATCCGCAGTCGTTTCGAGGTCCGCGAGAACGCTCCGAGCGCTCCCGCCAAGGGCGAGTTCTCGATGTTCCATCGCGGCAGATGGTGGGGCCTGAAACCCCTCGCGCGCGCCTCGGGTGACGCCGTCGCGCGCCTCGACGTGAGCGTGCTGCAGAACTCGCTGCTCCGTCCCGTGTTCGGGATCGAGGATCCGCGCACCGACAAGCGCATCGATTTCGTAGGCGGCGCCCGGGGCACGGCCGAGCTCGAGCGGCGCGTGAACGCGGGTGATGCCGTGCTCGCGTTCAGCATGCATCCGACGTCCATGGACGAGCTCCTGGAGGTTTCGGACGCGGGCCAGATCATGCCGCCGAAGTCGACCTGGTTCGAGCCGAAGCTTCGCGACGGGCTGCTTTCGCACTGGATCTAGTACAAGGCGGCCGGCGTTTTTCCACGTGGTTTCCCTCCCGTGTCCTCCGGGACACGGATGCCCCCTGACCCATTTTGACCAACCCGCGTTTTCGCGGGACAATGGTCTTCTGGGCTTTGGGGGAAGAAATGCAGTCCAATACCGCCAGTTCGCAGAGGCGCGCTCCGCGCGTCGGCGACCTTTCCGATAGCGCGAATTGCGTCCTGCGCGTTCCGTCTCTGTCGGTGGAGGATCTCGAGATCGCGAACGTCTCCGAGCTCGGGGCGTTGGTCGTTATTCAGCCCGCGGCGGCCAATCATCAGCCGCAGTCCGGACAGATGCTCGAGGGCACCCTCGTGCTCGGCGACTACTTCCTCATACGAGTCACCGCGCGCGTGGCTTACGTGGCCCGCGCCGAAGGCGGGAAGACGAAGATCGGCGTCGAGTTCATGGGGATATCGAGCAATCACCAGGCCCTGATCCGCGCGTGCTTCAGGCACGAGCTCGCGGCCGTTTCGCTCAAGCCGGACGCGAAGGCCATGGCCCTCGGCGGGAACGCGCGCCGTTTCCGCAACGCGGTGAACTCGGATTGGATCGAGATCGACCTGGGCAGCGACGATCGCTCGCTGAAGCGCGTGGTCGCGCGCACCTCCCACCTTTCGATCGACTGGAACGCGGACGAGACGCAGTCCGGGCCCGATCACTCGGAGCTGAAGGCCCTCAAACGCATGCTGAGAAACCTTCCGGAGACGCCGCCGGAGATCAAGCGGGCCATCGAAGAGCTCTGATCAGGCCGTGAAGTCAGCCGGAGCTTTGGGGCGATTCTCGAGGATCGCGTCGATCTCGGCCACGACATCCAGCGTGAGCTTCGGAAGCACATCCAGCGCCTTGAGGTTCTCCTCGAGCTGGCCGCGCCGCGAAGCGCCCAGGATCACCGTGCTCACGCCCGGCGAGCGCAGGCACCAGGCGATGGCGAGCTGGGCGGTGGTGGCTCCGAGCTGGCCCGCGAGCGGAGCGAGGCGCCTCACCTTCTCGATCCGCTTCCGTCCCACTTCGCTCATCAGTCGCTCGCGCAGCCATTCGTAGCCCGGGACGTTCATCCGGGAGTCCTGCGGGATGCCCTCGTTGTACTTGCCCGAAAGAAGGCCCGAGGCCAGCGGCGACCAGATCGTCGTGCCCAGGCCGTGGTCCCGGATGAGCGGCGCGAGCTCGCCCTCGATCTTCTCGCGGTTGAACATGTTGTACTCGGGCTGCTCCATCGTGGGCCCGATCAGGCGGTTTTCCCGGGCGACGGCGTAGGCCTCGGTGATCTGCTGAGCGCTCCATTCCGAGGTGCCCCAGTAGAGGATCTTCCCCTGGCGGATCAGGTCGTTCATCGCCCAGACGGTTTCCTCGACGGGCGTGTGGACGTCGGGCCGGTGGCAGAAATAGAGATCGAGATACTCGACCTGGAGCCGCTTCAAAGCGGCATGGCACGCTTCGAAGACGTGCTTGCGGCTCAGTCCCATCTGGGTGGGTTTGTCGCCGCCCCAGAACACCTTGCTCGAAACGCAGTAAGTGTCCCGGCTCCAGCCGAGCTTCCGCAGCGTCTCGCCCATGATCCTCTCGGACTCGCCGTCCGAGTACACCTCGGCGTTGTCGAAGAAGTTCACCCCGCTGTCGTAAGCGAGCAACATGAGGTCCGCGGCCCCCGACCCGTCGACTTGGGGCCCGAAGGTCACCCACGAGCCGAACGAAAGGGCGCTGAGCCTCAAACCTGATTTGCCAAGCCTTCTGTATTGCATATATTCTTTCCCGGACCCCGCCCCGATCCCATGGGACGGCTATCGAAAGGTTTTGACGATGTTAGAGAAAGCTCTCGAGAATCTTCACAACAACCAGCTCCTGATGATCCCGCTTCTCATGTCGATCGTCGTCGGCGCGGTCGGCGGCGTCGCCACCGGCTTCTACCTGATCTACCGGGTCGTCACCTTCATCGGCAACTAAGACTTTCGCGAGCGCTAGGCCCGTCAGCGGTTCACGGGGATCGAGCGCAGCTTGCGCTGCACCTTCGGGCTGACATGCCCGGCTCCCCGGGACGAAGACCTGGGGCGCTGGGAAGACGTGGGTTTTCGCACGGTCTTTCTCTGCTGCGCGCCGAGCACGGGCGCCTCGACGGCAGGCTGCACCCATCCCGGGGGAAAGGCCTGGGCGGCGCCGCCGGCAGGCGCGGCCTGAGCGGGTGCCGCGGCGGGCGTTGCGCCGTCGCTGCCTTCGGTACCCGTGAAAACGGAATTCTCGAGCCGCGACATCCCGCTCGAGAGGCCGCGCGAAACCCCTTGCGTGATCCCGTCGACCGGCTTGCGGGTCATGTCGTCGAACCATTTCCGAGCCGCCGGGTATCCCACTTCCACGGCGTAGATCACGCCCAGGACCGGGATCGCGAGCTGAAGCACCCGAAGCGCCGTATGCAGATAGCCGATCAGCGCGCTTTCAGCCGAAAGGGACTTCGAGCTCAGGTGCCGGCGCGCCTCGGCCGCGTCGGCCGAGTCGAGGTCGACCTCCTCGTCCACGCTTGTGGATCTCTTCCTGTTGCGCGCCAAAACGGGCGCGGCTTGCAGCTCCACGCGCGCCGCGATCACGCGCGTTCGAAGCGGGTCCTGGGCCGCGTCCTCGGTGGCCTGGACCGCCTGCTCCACCACCGGACGGATGTCGACCGACAGCTCGTGCGAAGGCTCGGCCTTGAAGTGCGCGTGGCGCAGCATCGCCTCGTCGACTTCTGGCTCGGTGAGACCGAAGCGTCGGAGCAGGTCGTGACGGATCTCGCTCCGAGTCCGGCCACCCCGCAGGCTGTTTTGAATGAACTCGCTGACGTCGGTCCGCGGCACCGTATCCCCCGCCTTAGAGTACCAGTGTAACCCGCAACTTCGCCGATTGCAGCGAGTGGACCCGTTTCCCGGCGAGGTTCCGTTCGCCGGGCGCTCCTATGTCAACGAACCGGCGGCTCGTTGAGCTGGACGGGCCTGCTGACCTTCCTGAAGCGCATGTTCAGGAACTCGACCAGGAGCGAGAACGCCATCGCGAAGCAGCCGGCGTGCGCCGCCGCGATCAATTCCTCG
>CAYZKI010000138.1:3233-8235 GCA_964478745.1 uncultured Bacteriovoracaceae bacterium | reverse complement strand
CCCTTCGTAGTAATAATACCAGCCGTCGCTCGGGGCCTTGGTCGTCGAGTAGTTCTGCTTGTAGAGGAGCTGGTTCGCCTTGAGGGTGTACTTGCCGATGTTGAAGGTCTCGCTCAGCGCCGCGCCGTAGATCACGCCGCGCGAGCTGAACGGCTCGGGCTTGGTGAAAAAGGCGCCGTTGCCGATCTTGGCCTGGATGTCCGGGAAGTTCACGAACTCGATGCCGAGCAGGGGGCCCGCGCTCAGGATTCGGAAGAGCTTGAACTTCGGGGCCGTCCGGAACGTGTACGACTTGAAATTGGTCTCGGCGGTCGAGGACGCCGTCGACATGAAGCTGGCGTTGAAGAGCTCCCAGTCCAGGTTCCCCTTCACCCAGTGGATCTGGAAGATGCTCAGGCCGAAGCCCGCCTTGTTCTTCACGATACCGAGGGGAGTGACGCCTACTCCGAACAGGATGTTCGAGGCGCTCTCCGAGAAGGTGAACTTCTTGAGGTGAGGGAACTCCTCCTCGAAGGTGATCGCCTGCGCGGGAGCGGATGCGAGGAGGGCGGCGAGGGCGAGGATCCGAGTGAGCTTTCCCATCAGAAGGCCTTCACTTTCTGGATCTTGGCCAGGCAGCGGTCCTTCAGGCCGTCGCCCGCGTCGGCGGCCTTCAGGTGGAAGTTCGCCTCGCTATAGATGCCGAGCTCCGTGAGCGCGCAGCCGAGAACGGCTTTGTAGGCCTTCTCGTCGTTCTTGTGGACCGAGGCGCCGTAGGCAGCGCCGGCCGCCGCGTGGTGGAAGTAGCCTTTCTGGTAATACTCCTGGACGAGCGAGAGGAGGGTATCGGGCGAGCCTTTGCCCGCGAAGAGCGTCGACTGGTACTGGTCGAAGTTCCCGCCCTTGGGATCGGAGCGGGGCGGGGAGGCGACCGCGATCTCCGGCCAGTCCATCAGGCCGCGCAGGTCGGCCGTCGTGCCCTTGCCGCAGAAGCGGCTCGCGGGGTTCACCTGGTTCGAGCGCTGCGCGATCAGCTTGCAGCGGCTCAGATACATGTTCGCGCTCGCGTAGCTTTCCTTCGCCTTCTGGACGAGCACCGGGCGCAGGTCCGGGTTCGCCTGGGAGAGCTTGTTCAGGAAGTTGCCGAAGCCGAGGTAGAGGTGATGCGTGCGAAGCGCGATGACCGTCTCGAGGTGGCCGTCGCCGCTGCCTTCAAGCGAGCTGTAGGCCCCGACCATCGTCATGACGGCCTGGGAGAGCTTCTCGATCGCGGAAAGGTCCCCGCCGCGCGCCAGCGCCTGGAGCACCTGGTTGCGCCTGGGCTCGAGGCCGGCGGCCTGGTTCCAGCGGCACATGGGCTGGCGGCTGTCGCTCCCGCAGCGCGACCGGACTTCCTGGATCACGCGAGCGCGGGCGTCGCCGGGCAGCCGGAACTGGGCTTTGTACAGCGCGAGGAGCCCCTCCTCGGTCATGCCGAGGTTCATCAGCACGCCCACCAGGTCCTGCGAGAGTCCGGCCGGGGACTCGAGCGTGTCCGAGAGCAGGCTGCGAAGCCTCTGCTTGGTGTCCTGGGAGACGCTTCCGTAAAGCGGGCTCGAGACGCTCTGGCGGAGCCCGCGGACGTCGCGCAGGAGGATCAGGGTGTTGATCTCCTCCTCGAGCGCGTCGGCGCGCACGCGCGTCGGGAACTTCTGGTTCGCCTGGACCCTGCGCGAGGACTCGATGGCCTCGTAGTAGCGGGTCAGCTTCGTGTACTCGCGCGAGATGGATCGGATGATCTCCGTGCGCTTGGACTCGTCGCCTTCCTTCTCGGCCATCGCGGTCGCGGCCATGAAGAAGGTGCCGAAGTCGCGCTCGGCTTTCGCCTTCGCGAGCGCCTGCTGGAGGGCGGCATTGCTGAACGCCGCGTCGCCCGAGGTGAGCGCCGCCGTCAGGTAGCTCTTGCCCTCGGAGAACTCGTCGTAGCCCTGCGTCTCCTTGACCTTCTCCTGGAGCACGCGGCCCTTGGCCTGCTTGCCCACCTGGGCGAGCTTGGCGTTGAACGCCTTGTCGGGGATCTTCAGCTCGCGCATGCGGTCGGCCCAGTACGAAAGGCCGCTGTAGTCGCTCCGCGTGTTGAAGTAGTCGAGGATCAGGTTGCCGGCGTCCTGGGCCTGTTTGGTCTTCGGGAACCGCTTCATGAAGCCGTAGAGGTTCTCGAGCGACTCGGGGAAGAAGCCCTGCTCGTACTCCGCCTTGAGGTTGATCAGGTGCAGGGAGGCGTCGTTCTTCTTGGCGGGCTCGAACGCCATGAGGGCGTTCACGGAGGCGATCAGCAGCCCGCGCTTGCGCAGGTTCTCGTAGAACGAATAGTCGGCCTTCTTCTGGAGGGCCAGGATCGCGTTCTCGATCAGGGGCTTCTTCTGCGCCTGCGGCACCGGGCCGAACTCGCCCTGGAACGACCTGAGGTAGTACTCGCCCGAGCGGAGGTAGTCGCCCTTGAGGTAATAGACGTCGCCCAGGTTGTTGCCCATCTTCTGCGACTGGGGAGTCCTGCCGAAGAAGCCCAGATACATGAGGTAGAAGTCGCGGGCGCGGTCGAGCAGCTCGATCTTCCGCTTCGAGTCCCTCTCGACCTTCGCGAGGTCATGCGCCGTCGTCGCGAGATCGCGGACCTGCTTCTCGAAGAAGTTCCACGACTGCTGCCGGACGTTTCCGGGGAGCTCGAACGAGCTCGACCAGACGTTGTACTTCTCGAGGACGAAGCGGATCTCCTCGAGCGGGAGGTTCACGCGATCCCGCACGGGGATCATGAGAAGGACTTCCTGGTAGATGTTGATGACCTTCTGGGGGTCGGCCGTGCGCTCGCTGAGCGTCCGGAGCAGCTTGACCGCGTAGTCGTACTTCTTGAGGAAGATGTAGCGGAGGGCGAGCTTCTCGATCGTCTCCTGGAAATGGATTTCCGTGGGGGCGAGCTTCGAATAGTAGCCGATCGGGTCCGGATCCCTGGCGTAGACGTAGGTATAGGCGCGGATGGAGTCGATCAGCGCCTCGCGCTTGAGATCGCTCTTCACCTGGCGCGACTTGAGCGAGACGGCGTACGGGTTGTCCTGCTCCTTGAGGTCGTTGTCGTTGACGACTTCCTCGAACTCCTTCAGCGCGTCGGCGTACTTCTCGTTGGTGATCGCGATGATTCCCAGGCGGTACTTGGCGAGATTGCGCTCGTAGACCGACGTGCTCTGCGCGACGGGGCGCAGGTAGGCCGAGGCTTCGGGGTAGTCCGCGCGCTCGAAGTAGTGCTGGCCGAGAAGCAGGCGCGTCTTCGTGGCCTCCTCGGAGTTGGGGTATTCCTTGAGCAGCTGGGCCGCCGTCGCCATGAAACGGGGGATCTCGTCGATCGACTTCAGCGCCAGGGCCATGCGGTAGATGATCTGCCCGCGCTTGGGATGGTCGGCGAAGTCCTTGAGCAGCATCTGGTAGAGCGCGATCGCTTCCTGCTGCGCCTGGACGACCGGCTGCATGAGCTTGTCCTTCGCGTCGGGAACCGGCGCGCCTTTCAGCTTCTCCATCTGCACGTAGTAGAGGGTGTTGGAGCGCTGGGTGAGCAGCTCGGCCAGCTGGAGGTAGAGCTCGGGAAGGAACGGGGCGCTCTGGCTCTCGGTGATCTGCTCGCGCAGGATCTTGATCGACTTCTCCGTGCGCTGGAGCATCTCGGAGAGCTTGCTGCGGAACTCCTCGGGGGTGTCGCCGCTTTCCATGAGGCCGAGAGATGAGGGGGGCTCGGCGCCCGGCGACGGAGAAGGGGCCGGAGCCGCCGACGTCGAAGCGGGAGGCGCCGCCGGAGGGGTGCCGGCCGAGGTGGCCGCCGACTTCGCGGCCGGGGTCGTCTTCGCCGGGGCCGCAGCGGGCTTGGCGGCGGGCTTCGCAGCGGCTTTGGCCGGAGCCTTCGCCGGAGCCTTTTGGGCGGGCGCCTTCTTCTTGGCGGGCGCGGCCTGGGCTTCCGCCTGCGGGAACGCCACGGCCGAGGTGAGGCTGAGGAAAAGCGCCGTTACTCTCCGCATCGGCTGGGTGTCACTCCCACGTAGCTCAGGCGCTCGTCGCGCCAGAAATCGCCGAGCTGGATCCAGCGGATCATGTACGCGTCGGCCGTTTCCTGGATGACCGGCCGCGCGCCTTCCTCCTCGATCGGGCGGAAAACCACGTCCGGGTTGAACTTCTCGCGCGCGACGTCGAAGCGCAGGAACCGCAGGCGCTCGGACATCATGACGAGCTCGGAGGCGGCGTGATCGAGCGCCTTCTCGAGCTGGATGCGGTGGTTGCGCTTCTGGATGTTGAGCTCGGTCTCGTACAGGTAGTTCGCGATGGCCTGCTGGTCAACCGGCAGCTCCTTGATCTTCTCCTTCTCGGATGCGAGCTCGCGCAGCACGTGCGCCGTCTGGCGGAAGACCGCGTTCGGCGGGAGATCGAGGTTCGTGAGCTCGGGGAACTTCGAAAGGGGAGCTCCGCGCTTGATTCCCTTGATCGCGTTGCCGAAGTCCGTCTGGAACGTCTGCACCAGCGCCTCGGATCCGGGCACGTCGCAAAGCTGCCGGAAGATCAGCGCGCGGATGATGTACTTCTCCAAGCTTATCGTCTTGCCCGCCGAGCGCGACTCCATGTTGTAGAGCATGCCGAGCGCTTCCTGGTACTTCTTCATGTGATAGAGGGTCCAGGCCGTCTCGAGCCAGTCCGTCGGCGTGACCGGATTCAGCTTGAGAAGGAACTTCATGTAGATGTCGAGCGCCTTCTCGTACTCCTCGCGCTCGTAATAGATGCGCGCGAGCGTGCGGGATGCCTTGCGGACGAAGGGAAGCTGATCGTCGCCGTACTCGCGGGCGAGCACCTTCTTGATTCCCGCCTCGGCTTCCTGCAGCTTGCCGTTCAGGTAGAGGTCGATCGCCGCGTAGAGCTCGAATTTAGGGAAGTTCTCCTTGTCGACCTTGGCGAAGTAGCCGTCGGCCCACTTCGGAGCCTTGCGCTCCTTGTTCAGCATGGCCTTGTACAG
>CAYZKI010000138.1:0-3223 GCA_964478745.1 uncultured Bacteriovoracaceae bacterium | reverse complement strand
TAGCCGACCGGGTCGAGCGTGATGCTCTCGGTGGTCGCCGGATCGTTAACAACCGGAAGGAACGGCGCGAGCGACGAGAAGGGGTAGCCGCGGTTGATCAGGGTGATGATCGTCCGGTAGCCGATCTCCTTGGTGGGCGCGTCGGTGAAGAGCAGCACCATCCGCTGGGCCGCGGCCATCGCGCCGTAATTATGTTCGCGCGCCAGGAGATAGCTGATCAGGTCCTGCCAGGGCTTCGCGTCGCGCGCCTGCTGCGGGATCTGCCCCTGCCATTTCGGGCCCGCCGCATGCGCGGCCCGGGGCCCGGCCGTCTGGAGCGACAGCGACAGGAGCATCAGCGTTGCGAGAGGGCGGAGGCGTCGCTTCATCAGAACGCGAACCCCGTACCCAGGCTGAAGGTCACGAAATGGTCGAAGCTCGGGATCGTGATGGCGTCCTTGAGGTCGAGCTTCCACGAGAACGTCTCGCTCGTGTAGACCTCGAAGCGGATGCCGAAGCTTCCTGCCGCCTGGAACCGCTGGGAGGTGTTGAAGACGGCGGGGCCGAACGAGACCGAGCTCTTGAAGTAGCGCACGAAGTCCCGCAGGAACACGAGCTTCCCGTTGGAGTGCGTGAGGTAGACGTTGGTGCCGAACGCGAACTGGAGCTTCTCGATCGAGCGGGGCTCGACGTTGTACTTCGAGGCGAGCTCGGTGGTGAGGCCCTTGTCGAACGTGTAGACGTAGCTGGCGTTCAGGATCTCCCACGAGAAGGTGCGCGACATGTTCACGGTGTATCCCGCGCTCAGGCCGAGCCCGTTGTAGTAGGCGTTGAACGGGTACCATGAAAGGGCGAGACCGAACTCGCTGTCCTTGGGGTTCAGGTAGGTCTCGACCGCCTCGATGGTCACGCCATCGAGCGTGCGGGGTTGATAGATGTCCTCGGGCGTGCCGAGCGAAGGCTCTTCCTCGGTCGCCGCGATCGCGGCATGGGACGCGAAGAGGATAAGGGCAACGGACAAGACCGCCCAGCGACTACCGGAGTGCCGACGACGAATTGTGGGTATCACCCTTCTAATGATAAGGGCGACCGGGAGACGCGCCAAGGAAGTAAGTAAGCGGGCGGCGCGGAATTATTCAGGAACCTTCGTTGTGGTACGGGTGCCCGCGAGTGACGCTCCAGGCGCGGTAGAGCTGTTCCAAAAGCACTACACGGGCGAGCTCGTGCGACATCGTCTGGGGGCCGAGGCTGAAAAGCCCGCGGGCCTTCTTCCGGAGCTCGGACGAAAAGCCCAGGCTGCTTCCGACGACCAGCCCGACGCTTCCGGACGCGCTCGAGCCTTCCCATTCGCGGACCTGATCGGCCCACTCCAGGGTCTTCCGGGGCCGCCCGGCCTCGTCCAGCAGATAGAAAGCCCTCGCGGATGAGAGCTTTTTCAGCACGATTTCGGCTTCTTCCGCTTGGATCCGCAGCCGGGTCGACGGCGACTTGTCCGGGACCTCGAGCGCCTTGACCTCGATCTCCTCGACCTCGACCCAGGGCCTGGCCATGCGCAGGTACGTATCCGCCGCCTCGCGGAGACCCGGCGTCTTGAGCCTGCCGAACGCGAGCAGCTGGAGCTTCATGGGCGGGTCCGAGTGCGCGCGGGCTCAGTTCAGCCGCGTGCCCGCCGGGCCGTAGAACTCCGACGGAATTTTGACACGCGGAGCGTCCGCCCAGAGACCTTCGAGGTCGTAGTACTCGCGAAGGGCGTCGAGGAACACGTGGACGACGACGTCGCCGAAATCCATCAGCACCCAGCGTCCTTCGGAATAGCCTTCCATCGCTAGGATCTGGAACCCTTCGCCGCCCAGGACGGAGCGCACCGAGTCCGCGATCGCCTGGACCTGGCGGTCCGAGGTTCCGCTGGCGAGCAGGAAGTAATCCGTGAAACCCGAGGTCTGGCTCAGGTCCAAAATCTTGACGTTCTCGGCCTTCTTCTCCAGAGCCGCGCGGGCGCTGGCGAGCGCCTTCAGCAAAGAGAGGTCGGAGTTCGCGGCATTGGATTCAGAATGGGATCCGGTCGTCATCATGAAGTCTTTTATCCTATGACGCACCCATACCATAGAGGTGATTTGCCTTCAAATACGCCTCTATGCCCGGCGGCAAAGCCGATGCGTCAACCTGGCCGCGAAGCGCCATCTGCTCCCTGAGCGAGGTGGACGAGACTTCCGGGGCGGGCGTGGGGACCAGCCAAAGCTGCGGAGGCGACCGGAGCGGGCCGCCTGCTTCCACCGGAAGCGGGACCCGGATGTCCCAGGCAGGCTCGTCCGAGCGCGGGCCGCGCCGGACCAGGCCGCTTGCCGCCCATTCCTGAAGGACGCTGAGCGCCTTCTCGTGTCCGCGGGGCTTCCGCTCCAGCACGATCCAATGGGAGAGCGAGAGCAGCTCCGGAAACCTGCGCCAGCTCGGGAGCTTCTCGAGCTGGTCCGAGCCGACGACGAAAGCGAGCTCGCGGTGCTCCCGGCGAAGCTCAAGCAGGGTGTCGAAGGTATAGATGGGCTGGCCGGTGGCCTGTCTCTTCGCGCGCTCGTACTCGCGCCAGTCCAGGAGCACGTCGGGGCCGAGCGCGCCGAACGCGATCGTGGCCATCTCGATGCGTTGGTCGACCGAAGCGGTCGAAGGCTTGTGCGGGGGAGCCGGGGTGGGAAGCACGAGTACCCGCGCGACGCCGCATTCGCGGATCAGCCCCTCGATCGCTTTCAGATGTCCCACGTGCGGAGGATCGAAAGTCCCGCCCAGGACCGCCGTCACCCGCCCGAGCTTCATTTCCGGATGTCCTCGTCGTCGGGAAGGCGCACGCGCTCGTCGGCCTTCTCCTCTTCGCTCGCCTCGGCCCGGCGCGCCTTCACCTTCTCGAGGATCGCGAAGAGCAGTCCGTCGACGCCGGCGCCGGTCGCGGCCGAGATCACGAAGGGCTCGCTCTTCTCGGGCATCGTGCCGCGGATCGAGTTGATCCGCTGGCGGAGCGACTTGCGCGCGCGCTCGATGAGCTCGGGGTCCGACTGGATTACATCAAGTTTATTGAGAACGACGATCTCGGGCTTGTGAAGGAGCGCTTCGCTGAATAGCCCGAGCTCCTTGCGGATCACCTCGTACCGGGAAACGAGGTTCTCGATCGCGCGGTCGAAGCTGTCGTCGCCGTCGGCCATCGCGTCCTCGAGGAACTGCGTGCCGTCGAGCAGGTGCACGAAAACGCTCGTGC
>CAYZKI010000137.1:0-8261 GCA_964478745.1 uncultured Bacteriovoracaceae bacterium | reverse complement strand
CACCTACACCACCGACCTCTACACGGGAGGAGCGGCCGCGCTCGCGGTGGCGGCGTACGGTGGAAACGCGGCTGTGCAGTACATGCCCGGCGCGACCGGGACGATCTATCTCAAGCACCAGGGAGTGGACACCAATGGAACCCTGGTAGTCGACGGGAACCACGTCACGGGGAACGTGGCGACTTCGCTCGGAGCGACCTACGCGTTCGACAAGCTCGTCCTGAGGAACAGGGCGAGGTTCGAGAACAAGCTCACTCACATCTTCACGGCAGCGGCCCTCGAGTCCGACGACCTGAGCTCCTTCATCAACCGAGGCGACCTGTACATGCCCTCGACGCTCGTGGGCCTCGATCTCACCAACTACGGCAATGTGTACTTTACGGGTGGCAATCTCACCATCGGCAACGGCGGCACGCTCATCGTCGCGAACCCCGGGCAGAGCCTGACGAGTCTCGTGATCCAGAACGGCGGCAGGCTCACGCATCTGAACAACTCGAACCTGCAGACGTACGTGCTGAACCTGACCGTCACCGGAAACATGACCATCGACGCCGGTGGCGCCATCAACCTGGACGGAAAGGGCTATGCCGCCACGTTCGGGCCTGGCGTGGGCGGGAACGGAGGCTATTCGGCCGGCGGCGGCCATGGCGGCGCGGGCGCGCGAAGCGCCTCCGTAGTCACGGGAGGCGCCGTCAACGACACGGCGTCGAACCCGCAGTTCATGGGCAGCGGCGGCGGGCAGAGCGGCTCCGGTGGCGGCGCGGGCGGCGGTTACGCGAACATCAACGTGACGGGCACCCTGACCCTGAACGGCACGATCAGCGCGAACGGCGGCGACGCGCAGCTCGACGGCTCCGGCGGCGGCGCAGGCGGCGCGTTCAAGATCACCGTCGGCACGATCGCGGGCTCGACCGGCAACCTGTCCGCTCGCGGCGGCGGCGTCATCCATGCGAGCTCCGGCCCCGGCGGAGGCGGCATGATCAAGTTCACCTACACGACCGACAGCTACACGGGCGGCGTCAGCGCCCTTGCGCGCTCGGTCGCCGCCGGGACCGGCGGCACCTACCTGGCCGGCGCGGGAACGGTCGACGGCATCTGATCCCGGAACCCGGCTTAGTATACATCGGCGATCAGTACCGGCGGTCGCGGTCTTCCTGGTACTGGAAGCGGAAGAACTCGCCGCCCCGCCCGCCGTAGCCGCGCGGGCCGAACACGACTCGGCGTTCAGCCCCGCCACGTCGGCGCTCGCGCATCTGGAGGTCCAGGACGAGCTCGGCGTCGACGTCCTCGTACGACACCTGCGGCCAGGGGCGGACGCCGCCGCGGGTGGCCTGCTGGCGCTCGGTCTTGATCCGGCCTCCGGCGCGGAACGCGATGTTCAGCCAGCCGTCGTTCGAGGTGACATCGAGGGCGGAGAGGGCGAGGTCGCCCTGACGGGTGACCGACGACTCTCCGGAGCCGCCGAAGAACAGATCGAGCGTCTCTTCGCGGGTATCCACCTCGACGACGCGATCCGCGCTCACCAGATCCGACATCACCAGGCGATACTCGCGGCGCGAGGTTTCGCGGCGGTAACCCGGAGTCTCGGTGCGCTTGCGCTCGCTCAGGATGATCTCAAGCGAAGTGGCGTTATCGGCGCAGCGCCCTTCGATGGCGACCGTGGCGCGCTCGCCGTCGCGGTCCCACCGGTCGAATCCGCCTCGGCCGCCGTCGGCCCCGCCCCGATCCGAGCGTCGGTAACGGCGCCCGCTTCCGAACGAGTCGCCCATCAGCACCGTGTCGACTTCGCCGTTCGGCTCGACTCGGCCCGCGCGCTCGAGCCAGTCGCAGATCTCGGCGAGCTCGGGGTTGCCCGCGAGGCCGCCGGGAACGCCGCCGACCGGGGGCGGGCTGCTGTCCTTTCTGCACGCCGCGAGCGAGCCGGCGAGCAGCGCCGCGCTCAGGGCCGTGACCATCAATCGGGTCTGGGTCAGGGAATGATGTTTCATACTGTGCTCTCTTTCTTTCTCTCTCAGAGACTCAATGACAGCCGCAGATACTCCGCGCCCGTGCCGCTAACCACGAGCGAAGTCTTGGTCTTGTCCTTTGCGGACATGGTGAAGGTGACCGTCGCGCGGACCGGGTCCACGGCGGAATCCTCGAGGTAACCTTTGCGGACCTCTCCGGTCGCGAGGAAGGTGATCTGGATGAGGTCGTTTCCGAAATCGCTCACTCGGAGATCGGAGACATCCATCGTTCCCTGGTAGGTCAGCTCCTCGGTCGTCTGCGCGAAGACGTCCAGCTGCGAGCTGGTCTCGAGGATGCGGAGCTCCCAGCTCGTCGAGTTGCGGCCGAAAGCCTGCCCGATCTGGAGCATGATTCCGTCGCTCGGGGTCTCGTTTTCGGCGGTGGCGGGCGCGCCGCATTCCCCGAAGAATCCGATCGCCGAGATGGCTGTCGGGGCATCGAAGGGTATGTCGGTCAGCTCTTCGGGCCAGACACCGCGAGGACTTCGGAGGGCGGCTACCTGGCCGTCCTCGAAAACCATGTTGTTGCGCTTCAGCCAGCCGCAGAGAGAGGGAGCCGCCTGGTTCGAGCCGGCCACGGCCGCGCCGACCGGCGCACCCGAGCCCGAAGAGTTGCAGGCGCTCAAGCCCGCGAATCCAAATAGAAGAACCAGGCATAGGGACGAAGGCACGGTCACAGGACGCATCTTCACCTCAACGGCTCTCAAAATGACGCCTTGCGTTTTATATTTTCCGATACTAGGAGTCAACTATCTTTAGGGTTGAACTTATCCGACCGATTCACTATAAGAATCGCCTTGTAAATAGAGGACTTACTGCATGCCGTCATTCGACATCTCCTCCGAGATGAACTGGCAAGAGCTCGACAACGCGATCAATCAGGCCACGAAAGAGCTCGGCCAACGCTACGACTTCAAGGGAATCAAGACCGAGATCAAGCTCGATCAGAAGGCCAAGACCGTCACCCTCTGGGTGAGCGAGGAAGGCAAGCTCGACGCCTTGAAGGACATCTTCTCGAGCAAGCTCATCAAGCGCGGCATCTCGTTGCTCGCGCTCGAGTATAAGGACGTGGAAGCGGCATTCGGCGGAAGCGTGCGCCAGACAGTGATCGTCCAGGCCGGCATCTCGAAGGAGAAGGCCAAGGAGATCATCGCCAAGATCAAGGACTCCAAGATCAAGGTGAACGCCCAGATCCAGGACGAGCAGGTCCGCGTGAACGGCAAGAACCGCGACGACCTGCAGGCGACCATCGCGCTCCTGCGCGAGTCGCAGAACGAGCTCCAGGTGCCCATGACATTCGGGAACTTCCGTGACTGAGGCCGGAGCGACGGCCGCGAAAGCCGACCCGAAGGCTCCCGTCTACTTCGTCAGCCTGGGCTGCCCGAAGAACCTCGTCGACTCGCAGGTGATGCTGGGACTGCTCGAGAAGGACCGCTACTCGATCACCCAGTCACCCGACGACGCCGAGGTCATCATCGTCAATACCTGCTCGTTCATCCAGGCCTCGAAGGAGGAGTCGATCGAGACGATCCTCGAGATGGCTCAGCAGAAGGAGTCGGGCAAGTGCAAGGTGCTCGTCGCTTCTGGCTGCCTCTCGCAGCGCTATTCGAAGCAGCTCGAGAAGGACCTCCCGGAAGTCGACCTCTTCATCGGCACCGGCCAGTACCACAAGATCACCGAGGCGCTGAACGACCACGCGCGCGCGAAGGAGCTCGGCGCCCCCCTTCCGAAGCGCTCGTACATCGACCAGCCCGCGTTCATCCACACCGAGCGCGATCCGCGCATGCACACGGGCCCGCTCTACACGGCTTATCTGAAGCTGTCCGAAGGCTGCAACCGCCGTTGCGCGTTCTGCATCATCCCGAAGCTCCGCGGAAACGTGCGCTCGCGCACCGTGGCCTCGCTGGTCGAGGAAGCGACCCAGCTCGCCGCGCGCGGCGTGCGCGAGCTGAACCTGGTCGCGCAGGACCTCACCGAGTACGGGATGGAGTGGAAGTACAAGGAGCGCCTCGAAACGCTATTGCCCGAGCTCTGCAGGATCGATGGCATCGAGTGGATCCGCCTGCACTACGTCTACCCCGACCAGTTCTCCGACGAGCTCGTCTCGATCATCGCGCGCGAGCCCAAGATCGTGAAGTACCTCGACATGCCGATCCAGCACACGAACGATCGCGTGCTGAAGTCGATGAACCGCAGGCTCACCAAGGCGAAGCTCTTCGACCTCGTCTCGAAGCTTCGCGCCCAGGTTCCGGGCGTCGTCTTCCGCACCTCGATCATCGTCGGCTTCCCCGGCGAGACCGAAGAGGAGTTCGAGGAGCTGTACCGCGACCTCGAGACCCTGAACCTCGACCACGTCGGCGTGTTCCGCTTCTCGAAGGAAGAGGGAACGAAGGCGGCCGAGATGGAAGGCCAGATCCACGCCGCGACCAAGCGCCGGCGCGCGAAGAAGCTCATCGAGATGCTCCTGCGCCAGTCGCTCGCGCGGAACGAGAAGTTCGTCGGCACCCGCGTCTCCGTCATGATCGAGGGCTTGAGCGAGGAAACCGAGTTGCTGCTCCAGGGCCGCATGCCGACGCAGGCGCAGGAGATCGACGGCCACGTGCTGATCAACGATCTCGGCGACGCGACGGACGTGAAGCCAGGCGACCTCGTCGAAGTCGAGATCACCGAGGCGATGCCGACCGACCTCGTGGGCGAGGTGACCCGGGTGATCTCGCGCGCGAAGCGCGGCGCGGACCTCGGGATGAACGTTTCCGCGCCGGGCGAGTGGCGCGGCACGAGCGAGGCTCGTCCCGGTCGAGCTGGAAGCGAGCTCTCCAATGCTTGAGGGATGGACGATCACCCCCGCGGAGCTTAAGCCGCTTCTCGGTCAAGTGGTGGTTCTCGACGTTCGCGAGCCCGAGGAGAACCAGGAGGTTCGGATCGAGGGCTCGAAGCTCATTCCGCTCGACGAGATCTCGGGCCGCGCGCAGGCCGAGCTCGATCCGGACTCGGAGATCATCATCTACTGCGCTCACGGCGTGAGGAGCCTTCAGGCGCTCCTGGGCCTGAGGCAGCTGGGATTCGAGAACCTGCGCTCGCTCGAGGGAGGCATCTCTTCATGGGAAGAGGCGGGCTTCCCCGTCCTGAGGGGCTGATCCTATGTCGCTGCACGAAGCGCTCGTGCAGGCCGCCGTCGAGGAAGGTTTTCCGCTCGCGGGCTCCGTAGACATCGATCCCGCGCTTCGTTCCGAGCTCTGGTCCGCGCACGTGGGCCGCTATGACGAATGGCTCGCCCGAGGCTACGCCGGCGCGATGGAGTACCTCATCCGCGGGCGAGATCGGCGCGCGGACCCGAGGCTCGTGTTCCCCGACGCTCGCAGCGTCTTCTGCGTCGCCCTCCCCTATCCGGCGACTCCGACGCCAACGGATCCCAACGAGGCCCGCTACGCGCGCTACATCAACGGCGGCGACTATCATAAAACGATTCCACCGAGGCTCGAGCGGGTGCTCGAAACGGCGAGGGCGCGCGCGGGGCTGGCCGAACTCAAGTGGAAAATCTGCGTCGACACGAGCGCGGTGCTCGAGCGCGCCTGGGCGGCGATGGCTGGCCTGGGCTGGATCGGGAAAAACTCGCTGCTGATCCATCCGAAGCACGGAAGTTATCTCTTCCTAGCGGAAGCGTTCTTGAGCGTCGAAACCGGACGCACGCCTTCGCCACTGCCCAATTACTGCGGCAACTGCACCCGCTGCCTGGCTGCCTGCCCGACCCGCGCCTTCGTGAGCCCCGGAGTCCTGGACTCCAACCGCTGCGTCTCCTACCTCACGCTCGAAAAGCGCGGCGAGTTACATCTCGAGCCGGAAGTAGCCCGAGGAATCGGAACCTGGGTCGCGGGGTGCGATATCTGTCAGGAGGTCTGTCCGTTCAACACGAAGGCGACGCGGGCGGGCGCGGACGAGGGGATCGCCGGAGCCGCGCGCCTGAGGTCCTGGGAAGAGCTCGAGAGGGAGAGCGAGGCCGAGTACGCCGAGCGGGTCAGGAACTCCGCGCTCAAGCGGGTGAAGCCCGAGCAATTCCGACGGAACGTCGCCATTGCCATCAAGAACGCGCGCCGTGAACGATGACCACGGTCTTGCCATCCGGTCCGGCTCGGCCCAGAGTGGAAGGATGGGAGTTGGGCGCAAGATTCTGCTCGCGATCGTCCTGTTCCTGGCGATAGGTACGCTTCACAGCATCTGGTACTCGGCCACCCACGCGCACTTCCATCTCTCGGTCAAAGACCGCTCGCCCGCCTCCAAGACCGGGCGCGTGATCACGGCTTCGGGACAGCTCGCCTCAGAGACCGGGGAGGAGCTGAGCGCATTCCGGATCGACGACACCGGTATATTTCGCGTGCAGCATCCGCAGGCGGGGGACTGCACGGAGTTCGAGAGCCGCGCGTCGACGGACCCGCAAGCCCGCGCGCTCTGGGACGAATGCCAGGAAAAGCTGGCGCGCTGGGTTTCCGACTGGGCTTCGAAAGTCAGGCGGGTCCGAATCACTGTCGGAAACTGTACCTTCGACGCCCTGCCCGTTCGGCCCAGCCCATACGTGAACTGGTGGATGTGGTGGGCCCCGATCCCCCATGTCGGCGGCGTCGAGTCCACGTACTATTCCGCGTCCCTGGAGCTCGACTCCAGCGGCTGCTCGAAGGCGGCGCTCGAATCGGAAACCTAAGAGGCGTATCGCGAGCGCGTCATGACCTCCTCGCTGAAACGCGTGAGGCCTGATCAGTCCAGGCGCAACGTTCTGATCGGAAAATGGAATTCCGGCGTGATCTGATTCGGGCGCGGGCGCTGAAAACACTTTCAAGAAGATGAGCCTTGAAGCGCGAATGCCTGATCAGTAGATCCTCGAGGCATGAGAAACATCACTATCGCCGCCGGAATGTTCGCCACTCTTGCCTTCGGACTTCCTTCGAAAGCTTTCGCGGACGTCAAGAACGCCGACGTTCGCTGCTATTCAGGGGATCGGCTCGTCTACTCGGCCGACAGCGCCTATTTCGTCATCGAGGGATCGGGCTACATCCGTGTCTACAAGACGGATACGACTCGCGAGCCCGATCTGATCATGGGCGCGATCTGCGTCGTCACGCCGATCACCTGAGCAGCTTGAGCAGCTCTTCGCGCGTGAGCTGGAGAGCGTCCTGACCGGCCTGGCCGGGCGCGCCCAGGACCTGCTCGGCGAGCTCGCGCTTTTTCGCCTGAAGGCGGATGATCCGATCCTCGACGGTGTCGCGCGCGACAAAGCGCTGCACGAGCACGGGCTGCGTCTGGCCGATGCGATGCGCGCGGTCGGCGGCCTGATCCTCGACGGCCGGGTTCCACCACGGGTCGAGGATCATCACGTGATCGGCCTTGGTCAGCGTGAGTCCCGTGCCGCCCGCCTTCAGGGAAAGGAGCATGACCCGCGGGCCTTCGGGATCCTGGAAGCGGTCGATGATCGCGCCGCGGTTCTGAGTCGAGCCGTCGATCCGGAGAAAATCCACTCCAAGAGGAGCGATCGCCTTCTCGACGAGATCGAGGAAGCTCGTCCACTGCGAGAAGATCAGGACGCTGTGACCGAGCGCCAGCGACTCCTCGAGCTGCTCGCGCATCAGCTCGAGCTTCGATGAGAGAGCGAACTCCTTCGGCTCGAAACCCGGCACCAGGGCCGGATGGGCGCAGACCTGGCGCAGCCTGAGAAGCGCCTCGAGCGCTCCGAAGACTCCCCCGCCCGCCTCGAGCTCGCGGATCACGTTTTCCTGCACCGCCGCGAACACCGTGCGGTACGCCTTCTGCTCTTCCTCGTTGAGGTCGCTGTAAAGCACCGTTTCGGTCTTCTCCGGAAGCTCGCGCGCGACCTCGCGCTTCAACCGCCTCAGGATGAGCGGGCGGATCTTGCGTCTCAGGAACTCGAGGCCGTTCGCGGTGACGTTCCTGAGCATGTCCTCGCGCGCGCCGAGCAGGCCCGGCTGGATGAACTGCACCTGGCTCCAGAGGTCGTCGATCCGGTTCTCGATCGGCGTTCCCGTGAGAGCGATACGGAAGGAGCCCTTGAGCTCGTGCGCGATCCGCGTGATCTGGCTTCCGGGGTTCTTGATGTTCTGGGCCTCGTCTAGAACGATCGTGTCCCAGCTCTCGCTGGTGATCAGCGCGCGATCCTGCCTGAGAATGCCGTACGACATGAGGATCACGTCCGAGGACTTCTCGAGCCGGCCATCGATCACCTCGGCCACCGGAGGGTCGCCATAAACG
>CAYZKI010000136.1:0-8274 GCA_964478745.1 uncultured Bacteriovoracaceae bacterium | reverse complement strand
AATGGGGGGGGCCATCGCCTTTTACAGGAATCATCTCCTCACGAGCGCCGAGCGCGACATTTTCGACAAAAAGCTGTTGAAGTCGGCCAATCAGCTGCTCGAACTGCCGACGAGCCTCCTGAGCACGGACAAGGTCGTAGAAGTCGTGAACCTGCTGAAGTCGCTCAACCTCCGCGACCGGGATCTGGTCAGTCGACTCGCGCCGAAGTCCCGCGCGGGGAACATGAGATTCATGCTCAATCGAACCGAGCTGAGCACCGCCATCCGCAAGTACCTGGCTCAGGTGGGTCTCGATACCGCCGATCAGATGCACGGATTCCTTCGCATGGGGGTCGGGGAGTACCCGTGGGAAACGGAAGACCGCTTCATCGGTGTGCTGAAGTCGGCGGAGGTCCCAAAGGAGGTCCAGCTCGAGATGATCAGCTACATGCTCGCGAAACACCCGGACACCCGGCGAGTGGCGCTTGAATTCATTCCGCGATTATCTCTGGACGATCCCGCCGTGAGGAAGCACCTGATCGAAACCATGAGGGAGTTCGTCGCTCGAGGCTACCTGGATCCGCGGATGGAGAGTATAACCGTGGGCTACAGACAGAGTGACGTCAGAGTCAGCCAGGCCGCATTCCACAGGCTCGCTGCAACGCTGGGATTGAACGTGGAGCGTGACTTCGCCAAGGAGCTCGTCACCGGCCGCGTCGCCTTCCGGTACAAAAGGATCCGATCCGCTCCCGCGAGCTGCCTTATCGAGGCCCTGGAATCGTTCGGCCTTTGAGGAGCTCCCTCAGATCAGCCGCCACCAGAGCGAGGCGCCGATCGAGGTCGTGTCCAGGCTCGGCGCCTGCGTGATCGGGATGTTCAGGAACGGGCTGACGTTCACGTTCTCGTTGATGTCCCAGCTCACCCCGGGCTGAAGGCCCGTGCCATCGCTCACGAAGTCGAACGGGCGCGCGCCGAAGACGTGGCTCGCCCCCATCTCGTAGAGCAGCGTGACCGCGACCTTCGGGGATACCTGGAGGCTCGCGTTCGGGCCGAGGTACAGCTCCAGGTCGTTTCCGAAGCCTTGCTTGCCGAAGAAATTGGCGCGGGCCGAGCCCCAGACGGAGAACATCCAGTCCCCCGTCTCGACGCTCGGGAAGACGAAAGTCTGCATCGCGAAAAGCAGGTCTTCCGCGCGCGACTGCGAGGAAACCGGGAAGAAGAGGCGGACGTCGCCGTAAAGGTTGAAGCTTCCCGAGCTCATGATCGAGGCGTGAGAGATGCGAAACGACGGGTCGCGGGGAACGAAGGTCTCATTGTCGATCAGGGACATGGTCCAGGGAGCCGTCACCGCCATCTGGATCGAATCGCCCAGCGCGTAGCCCAGGTTCAGATAGTTCTTCAGGACCACCGGACGAGAGGGATCGAGGGCCCCGTTGAAACCGGGCTGGTAGCGGGCCGTCGGATTGGTTACGGAAGGTCCGAAAAACAGGCCGAAGTACCACGCCGACCACGGCGACCCACCGTCCTCGTCGGCCACCACCTCCGAGTACCGGCTCCGGGACTGCCCTGCGTTGAGATCGACGATCCCGGCTTGCTCGCTTTCCTCGACCCGGTCCTCGGCGTACTCGCCTTCCTCGATCGGCTCGATCTCGAGCTCCATGACTTCGCCGGTCGAGTGGGGTGAGTCGGGCCGGTTCCCCTGCGGGCTGGGCAACGCCACCGCCTGAGCGGAAAAGAAGAACGCGACTAGGCTGAGCAGAATGCAATGGATTCTCATCGAGAGAGACCCCCTGCGGGCTCAGAAGCAATCAGCTTGCCAGCAGGGTGCGTCGACGGAGGGACTCCTCGCAGGCCACTCCGAGGCATCCATAGAGCATCCCGGTCGCGAGCGTGTCGAAAGGAAACACCACGAGGTACACGAAATCCCCGGCATTTCGAAACTCGAGGAAATAGACCGCGATCAGGGATGGCGCGAGCGCGATCAGGTACAGCGCGACCAGTCGGAACCGAATCCCGCGCGTGAGGTAATCGCTGGCCTGCAGCGGCTTGTCGGCGAAGCCGGGGGCCTCGGAGACCGCGATGAGCGTGGCGAACGCGTTGCGCGCCAGGAAATAGAACACGGGCAGGATGAGAAGCGCGACTCCGAGAGCCAGCATGAGCCCCGTGCCGACGAAGGCCCAGAGCAGCATCCACTTTCTCCGCCACAGGATCCCGAGGGCCTGCCGCGTCGTCGACGCGCGCCGGATGCGCAGGAAAACCAGCGGGGCGACGATGAGCTGCGGAAGAAGAAAGACGGGAAGAAGCGCGAGGGCGAGCCACGAATCGGGGCCGAGCGCGTAATCGAAGATGCTCAGCAGTCCCGTGCCGAGGACCCACGGCCAGACGCGCATCATCGCTCTCCACCCCTCACGAAGGTCGAAAACCCGAATCGGCTGGGTTTGCTTCTCCATATTCCAAGGCTACGCCCGAATCATCACGACGTCTTGCAGATTTGTGACACTGGGAGCCTCGGGGATGAGAACGCCCGCCTCGCGCAGAAGCCCGGCCGAGCGGAAGCCCGTGAGCGCGCGCCGGATCTCGCCCGCGCCCAGGCTCCCCATCGCCGGGCCGTCCATCCAGGACCCGGAGGAGCCCGAATTCCCGTCCTTTCCGTCCGTGGCGCGGCAGAGAAGCTCGATCTCCCGGGTCTTCGAGAGCGGCGCGAGCTCGCGCGCCAGACACAGCGCCAGATGGCTGAGGCGCCCGCCGGAGCCGGGGCGCGCCGCCGCCGGAATGCGCGCGCGCGGAATCGTGACCGAAGGCTCGCCCGTCGCCACCCAGAGAACGGGCGAGGCGCCGCGCGAGCGCCCGATCTCCCGGCGCGCGCGAGCGGCCCATTCCTCGGCGCTCCACGTGCGGCCCCAATGGCGCGCCAGCACCCTCATCCCCTCGCGCCGCGCGCCCGCCGCGATCGCTTCGCCGAGCATCGCGGAATCCGCCACGCAGGCATGATGAAGCTTCCGGCCCAGATGCTCCCGCGCGAAGAACGGCCCGCTTCCCACGGTCTCGAGCCCGAACGGATACACGTCGCTGATGACCTGGACGTCGATCTCGATTCCGGGACAGAGCGTTCGAAGGATCCTCGCGGCCTCGCCCGCCTTGAGCGCGCAAAGCCCGCCGCGCTCCTCGTTGATGTCGCGGATCGTGCGCCCGCTGGCGAGCGCTCCTTCGAGAGCAATCCGGAGCTCCCGCCTTCCGAGCCCTGCCGGAAGGACCCAAGCGAGGCTCGAAGCGCCACCCGAAAGGAAGACGCGAAGCCTACGGACGCGCTCTTCGCGGAGCCTCTCGAAAAAGCCGATCATCCGTTCGCCCGCGCGAAAGCTTCCCTCACCCGGAAAAGGGTGCTCGCCTGGCGCGAGGACGTGCGCCAGAGCCTTGACACCCGGAGGCGCCTGCTCGCGCGGGAAGACCACGAGCGCGGGCCGATCTTCAGGCGCTCCGAGCGCGCGCCACGTTTCGAGCGCGGCCTTGCCCCAGCAGAGAACGGCGTCGCCCGAGCGAAGCGTTTTCGGCGTGAACAGAAAACGAGGCTCAAACCGGGCTAAAGCCTTGTTGTATAAACCGTTTAGCTTGAAGTTGTGTCGGGTCGCTTTCACTGTACAATATAAGGAGTATGGCGAATCTGCCGGCATCCCAATGGTTTTTTGAAGTCCTCGGGAAAAGATCCGGCCCGTACTCCACCGAACACATTCTCCAGCTTCATCGCTCGGGCCAGCTCGGCGCGGGCGTGCGGCTGATCGCCGATTCCCCCGACCCTCACGAGATCACTCTCGAGGAGCTCATCGGTCTCACCCAATTCCAGCCGCCGCCGAAGCCCGAGATCGCGAAGGATCCCGGCGCGCATCATGTTTCGCCCGCGGGCGACCCGACGCTCGGGCTTTTCGACGCGCTTCAGGCCGCGAAGGACCGCAAGGCCGCGGCGCCTCGGCCGATGCCCCAGAACGTCGAGATGCAGGGCTCGGGCGCGGCCGAAGCCTCGTGGATCTCCGAAGTCCCCACCGGCGTGTGGTTCGCGCTCGCGGGCCTTCTCGGCGTCACGATCGGCGGCTGGACGATCTACGGCTATCTGAACAAAGGCACGGCGCCGAACGTGGCGCGCGAGGATACGGTCCGGGAAGCGCCCGCTTCGAAAAACCGGATCTCCCCTCCCACGGCTTCCGCGCCGTCGACGCCTGCCGCGGCGGTCCCCACCCGGCCCGTCGCACCGGCCATTCGTGCTGTCGCTCCGCCTCCTCCCCCGGCTCCGAGCCGCCCCAGCGCTCCGATCATGACCTCGCCTTTCAACCGGATCAGCCGGCCGCTATCCGAGCCGGTCGCTCGCACTCCCGCGGCAGTGGAGAGGGATGAGCGCGACCGCCGCGAGGCGGAAGAACGGGAACGCGAGGAAGCGGAACGGCGCGGTGAAGAGCACCAGGATTCCGACCCCATCGGCGACGCAGGGCGCGACCCCGCCGCGGCGCGTCCTAGCGATCCGCGCAATCCGGACGGTCCCCGCACAATCGAAGGCGGCGATCCCTCGGCGGAGCCGGATCAGGCCGCCAACCCCGATTCTTCGCGAATTGACTAATCCTGACCCCACGGCTAGCTTGGCAGAATTCCATGCCAAGGCGCGGCGGATTCATCACCTTTGAGGGCACTGAGGGTGCCGGCAAGTCGACTCTCATCCGTGAGGTCGCGGCTCGTCTGAACAGGAAAGCCGGACGCGGGCTGGCCATCATCACGCGCGAGCCGGGCGGCGTTCCGACCGCCGAGAAGATCCGTCACCTGATCCTCAACGAGCCGATGGACGCGTGGACCGAGCTTTTTCTCTACGAGGCCGCGCGAGCGGAGCATCTGAGCCAGGTGGTGCGTCCCGCGCTGAAGCAGGGCAAGCTCGTGCTCTGCGACCGCTTCACCGATTCCACCCTCGCGTATCAGGGACATGCCCGCGGACTTCCGTGGAAAGCCGTGCGCGAGCTGAACCGCTGGGCGACGGCGGGCACCGAGCCCTCGCTGACCGTCTGGCTCGACATTGACCCCGCGCAAGGCCTGAAGCGCGCGAGCGAGCACAACCGCTTCGAAAAGGAAGGCGTTCGCTTCCAGACCAAGGTTCAACAAGGATACCGCAAGGCGATGCGCGAGAATCCGAAGCGCTGGCTTCGGGTGAACGCGGGCAAGCTGGGTCCCGCCGAGCTTGCCGAGGTCGTCACCGCCGAGATCCAGAAAAGGATGCCATGGCTAAGCCGCGCGTGATCGAGGAGGAAGCCCCGACCTCGCTGCTTCCGCTGTCGCCGGCGGTGGTGGAGCACCATCTGCAGACGCTCATGGGCCCGATGCGCGAGTGGAAGGCCCAGGGTCGCGTGCCTCCGGTGCTGCTCCTGACCGGCGTGACCGGCCTGGGCAAGCGCGAGATCTGCCACTACCTGTCGCAGTGGATTTTCTGCGAGAAGTCCGGGTTCGGCGTCTCCAGCGCGGACGCCGAGGAGCCCACGTTCGACCTTTTCGCCGCGCCTGGCGCCGCGGAGCCCGAGCCCGCGCTTGCCGCCGTGAGCCCGCGGGAGATCCCGGTCCGCCCCTGCGGGGAGTGCGCCTCCTGCCAGCGGGCGCTTCACGGGACCTGGGTCGACTTCCGCGAGATCAAGAGCGAGGACGACGACGAAGGCGGGGCGCTCAAGATCCAGCAGTTCCGCGAGCTCAAGGCTTCTCTCGGATTCGGCGCGCACGAGGGCGGTTACCGCGTCATCCTGATTCCCGACGCGGACCGGATGGCGGCGCAGGCCGCGAACTCGGTGCTCAAGCTTCTCGAGGAGCCGCCGCGCGGCTGGGTCTTCCTGCTGACCGCGAGCGATCCGACGCTGATCCTTCCCACGGTGCTCTCCCGCTGCCAGACGCTCAGGCTCAGGCCCTTTCACGAGGCGGCGCTCGAAAGCGCGCTCCGGGACGAGGGCGTGGACGCGAGCCGCGCACGCATGGCGGCGCGGCTTGCCCAGGGAAGCTGGGGCAAGGCCCGTTCGCTCGCGCAGCCGGAAACCTGGGACCATCGGCGCGCCGTCGTTCAGTTCGTGAAGGCGCCCGCGGCGACCTTCACGGATCTCGTGGACTGGGCCGCGTCCGAGACGGCGAACCTCGAGCTGCTGCTCGATACTCTCGAGAACCTGCTCGCCGACCTCATGCTCTGGTCCGTTTCCCCGCAGCACGCGTGGAGGAACGCGGACGCCGGAACCGAGCTTGCGCATCACTCGGCGGCGGCCTTGAAGAAGCTCGGGGGAAGCGTCGAGAGAGCGCGCGCCTTCTGGGCGAGCCGCGCCGAGCACGTCAGCGAAGTGCGTCGCAGGATGTCCGCTCCGCTCAATCGCAAGCTCCTCGTCCAGGATCTCCTGATTCCGTGGGTGGAAATGGCGGTTCCCTCGTCTTGATCCGCCTCGAACGGGCAGGCAAGCGATTTGACGGCAACTGGGTCTTCCGTCACGCGGACCTGATCGTCCCGCGCGGCGAGTCCGTGGTGATTCTCGGAACCTCCGGGAGCGGCAAGAGCACCTTGCTCCGGCTCATCGCCGGGCTTCTCCAGCCCGACGAAGGCAAGGTCAGCGTCTCGAGCGAGAACGTCGGGATGCTCTTCCAGCGCAACGCGCTCTTCGACTCGCTCACGGTCGAGGAGAACCTGCTCTTTCCCCTCAAGGAGAGAACCGGCAGGACCGGGGCTCCTGCCCGGGCGCTCGCCTCCGAGTGGCTCGAGGCGGTGGGGCTCCAGGGAACACAGGCCCTTTTCCCCGACAGTCTTTCCGGCGGCATGCAGAAGAGGCTCGGGATCGCGAGGGCGCTCATCGTGGAACCGGAGATCGTGCTCTACGACGATCCGACCGCGGGCCTCGACCCGATCACCGCCAGGATGATCTCGGCCATGATCCAGGAGCTCCGGAAGAAGAAAGGATCGACGCTCGTCACCGTCACGAACGATCCGAACCGCGCTTTCCAGCTCGGCGACCGCGTCTGCCTGCTGGCCCAAGGGGAGCTGCTCGCGGGCGGGACCCCGTCGGAGGTCCGTGCGACGCGCGATCCGCGGTTCCGGCAGTTCATCGAGGGCCTTCGAGAGGGGCCGCTCACATGATCCGGTTCGAGTCCGTCTCGAAGTCCTTCGGCACGAAGCGCGTCCTCGACGACGTCTCCTTCGAGGTCCCCGCGGGCGAGATCCTTTTCATCCTCGGCCGCAGCGGCGTGGGGAAATCGGTCACGCTGAAGCATATGGTCGGGCTACTCAGGCCGGATCGCGGGTGCGTCCTGGTCGACGGCGTCAACGTGCCCGACGCGGGCGTCGAGCAGCTCCAGTCCGTGCGCCGCAGATGCGGGATGGTCTTCCAGCACCCCGCCCTTCTCGACTCGCTGACCGTCCTCCAGAACGTCTGCTTCGGGATCGAGGGCCGGCCCGAGGCGGAGCTCAGGCGCATCGCGACCGAGACGCTGGAGCTCGTCCAGCTTGGGCCCGAAGTGCTGGACAGGTACCCGACCGAAATCTCCTACGGGATGCAAAAGCGCGTGTCGCTCGCGCGCACGCTGGCCATGCGCCCTTCGTACCTTCTCTTCGACGAGCCGACGACCGGGCTCGACCCGATCACCACGAACGCCGTGAACGACCTGATCTTCGAGCTCTCGCGGAAGCTCAAGGTCACGTCCATCGTCGTCTCGCACGACATGAACTGCGCGCTCAAGATCGCCGACCGCATCATGGTCCTCGACCAGGGCCGGATCCTGGCTCTCGGCCCGGCGCGCGAAATCCGGGAGTCCGGCGAGCCCTTGATCCGCGACTTCCTCGCGGAGGTGACCGCGCCATGACCGCGATCCTGCACCGCCTCGGGGGCACCTGGCTCTTCCTCATGCGGATCCTCGCCACCACCGCCGGCACGCGCGGGAACCTCCAGCCGATCCTGGCCCAGGCCGCGGGCATCTCGATCCGCGCCATCCCCACGGTGGCCGTGGCGGGGATTTTCGTGGGAGCCATCCTGGTCCTGCAGTTCAACCTCATCCTCATGAAGTACGACGCGCAGATCTATCTCGGCGGCCTGAATACCTCGTCGACGATCCGCGAAGTGGGCCCGCTGATCATCTCGTTCCTGCTCGCCGGCAAGATCGGTGCGTTCACGACGGCCGAGCTAGGGACCATGCGGGTGACCGAGCAGATCGACGCCATCGAATGCCTGGGCAAGAACTCGCTCCAGTACCTCATCGTCCCGCGCTTATTCGGCATCGTGATCGCCACTCTGCTGCTGCTCGTGCTCGGGC
>CAYZKI010000135.1:723-8282 GCA_964478745.1 uncultured Bacteriovoracaceae bacterium | reverse complement strand
GACTTAGGTGAAAACCGGAACGATTGTTTCCGTCACCTATGAAAAAACTGACCTCTTCTCTTGTTCTGCTCTCTCTGACCCTGACCTTGTCGGCTGCGACGAGTTTCGCAGCGGAAAAGAAGAAAGAATCCGCGTCAGCCCCCGCCGTCTCGTACAGCGAAGGCGGATCGGCCGGTAGCTCGCGCTGGGGCGCGGGTGTCTCGACTTACTCGGCCGCGGCAATCGGCCCGAGCGCCGTCGCGATGATCGACATGGACGGCGTGAACATGATTCAGCTCATGTTCTCGGTCCAGTCCACGAGCTCGTTCCAGTTCGACGTGGGCGGCCTCTACAAGCACAAGCTCACCCACGGCGGAAACTCGGGTTTCCACGTCGGCGGCGGCGTCGGTCTCGGCACCGCGGGCTCGACCACCACGGTTACCGGCACGACCGTCACGACGGGCTCCGACTTCACGTTCGCGATCGCGGGCGTGGCCGGCATTCACTATAACCTGCCCGGCACGACGGACCTCATCCTCCATCTCGACGCGGGCCCGATCCTGACGATCAACAACGGAAACGCGCAGTTCCAGATCACGCCGCTTTCCGCGATCCTGGGCGCCACGATCGTTTACATGTTCTAAGTGTATTTTCTCACCTCTGGACGCGCCTCCTTTCGCCTTGCAGAATAGGAATCAATGAAGGCGAAAGGGGGCCGTCGCCCCAAGAAAGCCAAATCCAAGAAGAACCTCCCCGTCCTGATCGTGCAGCATGCTCCTCACGAGCATCCGGCCGCGGCGAGGCGCGCGCTCGAGAGCCAGGGCATCGTCACGCTGTGGCTTCACCCTTACCGGGGCGAGCCTTATCCCAGGCTGTCCGAGATCGCGGGGATGATCTCGCTCGGCGGGCCGATGAGCGCCAACGACGAGAAGGACCACCCCTGGATCAAGTCCGAGCTGAAGCTCCTGAAGGCCTGCGCCGAATCGGGCAAACCGACCGTGGGGATCTGCCTGGGCGGCCAGATGATGGCTCGCGCGCTGGGCGGCTACGTGGAAAGGCACGACACCCAGGAGGTGGGCTGGTTCCCGGTCGAGGTGCTGCCGGCGGGCCGCAAGGATCCCGTGGTCGGCGCGGCGGGAGGCATGCCCACGGTCTATCACTGGCACGGGGACACGTTTCACCTCCCGCCCGGGGCGGAGCTGCTCGCGAAGTCGCGCGCTTGCCCGCGCCAGGCCTACAAGATGAGCGACAAGGTTTACGGGTTCCAGTTCCACCCCGAAGCGGATCACCAGCTCGTGCTCGAGTGGCTCGCGCTTTCAGGGGTGGAGGACGAGATCGCGCAGACTCAGGAGACCCATGGCGCGGACACGGTCCAGGACGCCGATACCCAGCGCAACATCGCCATGAAGGGCGAGAAGGCGAGCTTGAAGATCACGGCGGCGATCGGCGCGCTCTTTCGCACGCGCGAGACCGAGGAAACGGACGCCGGCTGGAGAGCCGCGCTCGAGGCTTTCGCCGCTCACCGGACGATCGTCATGGTCGAGCTCGAGGGCTCGCTGGGAGTGACGCTTCACCTGCGCGGCCGCATTGAGACGCTGCTGTCGATCCCCGCGGGGGAGTTCATCATCTTCCAGGAAGAGAATTCGTTGCTCTGGCCGATCCGGCTCGAGGATATCAGCCGAATCGCGCCTGTCGCGTGAGCGTCGAGATCAGGACGCCCGCCGCGACGGAGACGTTCAGCGAGTCGACCTTTCCGAAAGACTCGACCTTGCAGGTCTGGTCGCAGGCTTCTTCGGTCAGCCTGCGCATGCCCTTTTCCTCGTTGCCGAGAACAAGCAGCCAGGGCCGGTCCGCCTTGATCTTCGAGAGCTCGTCGCGGGCATGCTCGGAGGTGCCGAGGATCCAAAGGCCGGCTTCCTTCGCCTCTTCGAGCGCCCGCTTGAGATTGGTCTCGACCGCGAAGGGGACGTGCTCGAGGCCTCCCGACGCGACGTCGTAGACGGAGCCCGTGAGCGGGGCGCTTCGGTCGGCGGTCATGAGAATGCCTTCGACGCCGAAGAAGGCGGCCGCGCGGAAGATCGCTCCGACGTTATGAGGGTCCTGGACGGTGTCGAGCGCGAGCCAAAGACCCTTGCCTTCGGCGCGCTCCTTGGCGTTCGCGAAGAGCTTGGCGAGCGAGACTGGCTCGCGTTCGCGAACCACCGCTTCGGCCACGCTCACGCGGCCTCCCGCGGCAGGGTTGTCGCGCTGGTAGCGCTCCGAGCGGGACATCTGGTTGCGGTCGTGCTTCCGCTGGTCGGAAACGCCCGTGCCGCTCGTGATGCGGATGCCGTGCTCTCGTGCGGTCTTCACGACCTGGGCCCACGCGTCCTGACCGGAGGCGTCTCCCCCTCGCTCCTGCGAGCGCTCGAACGAGGGAGGAGACACGATCTCCGTCACGTCTTTCGGCCGCGTTTCAAGCGCGGCCAGGATGCTGTGAGGGTTGCGAAGCCGGATCATCTGCCGGGCTTACCGAGCCACGCAGTCGAGGGTGTTCGGGCCGAGGGTGCCGGACATCCCCGTCGAAGTGGTCCAGGTCCCCGAGGACTCGATGAGGACCGAAGCCTTGCCCGCGACCGGCGTGCCTACGGTCAGCGTGGTTTCCATGTCGATGTTCGAGGTCATGCCTCCGCCCATCGGGTTGTTGGCGGCGCTCTGAGCCAGTTTGAGGACGTTCGCAGCGGGGCAGGTCGCGACATAGGTCATGTTCGGGATGTCGGTGATCTGCAGCGGGTGCGGCTGGCCGTCGGTGATCAGGGTCATGGTCTGGCCGTCGCTGGTGACTTCGTACTCGGTCCACTTCGGCGTCACGGTTGTCTTGAAGGTCTGCTCGGTTTTGTCGCCGGAGGCCTTGTCGACGCAGTCGAAGGTGCCCTGGATATCGGGGCAGTTCGCGAACGCGGAAATGGACGAAAGGACGCCTGCCAACACGGGAACGGTGAGTTTCTGCATAGGCCGCCTAGTAACCCAGGACGGCACGGCGGTCAAAGAATCGCGAAGAGTCGACTCTCGTGCTGACCTCCGGGCGAATGGCCAGACTTCAGTGCTGGCCAATGGGGTCACATCGGGCCGCAATTCAGCGTAGTGGGTCCACCTACGCCGCTGGAACCGTCGGAATGCCGCCAGCGCGTGACGGTCGTGATGGTGAGCGGACGAATCGGATCCAAAGGGCTTCCGCCCCGTGCATATTCAATTTCGTTCGTGTAGGTGATGAAACTTCCGTCGGGCTCGCGAGTTGTCTCGTGTTCCCACTGCACGGTCAGGACATCCTGCGTTGCGCAGAAAGCGCGGCGACGAATGATCGCAGTCGGTGAGGGATCGTAAAGACCATCGGTTCGGTAGGCGTCGATCGTCCAGCCCTCCTTGATGGTGTAATCGACCCAGTCTTCGGAATACTGGGTTGTGAAAAGCAGTGTCCGGTCCCCTCCAAACGGGTTCGGGCAAGAATACGCTCCGTCCAGGTTCGGGCACCACGCGAAGGCGGTCGAGGACATGAGGAAACCGGTCAGGACGATACCGATGAATGCGCGCATGGATGGAGGACTAACACTTGTGAAATGGTGCGTCAACCGGGGTGTCTGCTTAGGCCGTCGCTTCGAGAGCCGCGAGATCGCGCAGGATCTTCTGCACTTCGGCGCGAGGATCCTTGGCTTCGGTGATGGGCCTTCCGACCACGACCGCGCTTGCCCCAGCGGCGCGCGCCTGGGACGGGGTCATGACCCGGGCCTGGTCGGCGCTCGCGCTGCCTTCGGGGCGGATGCCCGGAACCACGGTGTAGAGCGACGGGAAGCGCTCGCGGATCGAGGCGAGCTCGAGCGGCGAGCAGACGATGCCGTCGGCGCCCCAGGCCACGGCGTGCTCGGCCAGGCCATCGACGGAGATCTCGACGTCGACCGCGTGGCCGGTAAGGGACTTGGTCACCTCGGCCCAGCGGACGTCATCGAACGAGGTCAGCACCGTGACGCCCAGGATCTTGGGACGCAGATGGGGAATCTCGGAAAGCTCTCTCGCGACAGCGCGGACCATCTCGCTTCCGCCGGTCAGATGAAGGGTGAACATGTCGACGTGAAGCAGTGCCGCCTGGCGCGCCGCCCGTGCGACGGTGTTCGGGATGTCGTGAAATTTGAGATCCAGGAAGACACGATTCTTGCGATGCACGAGCTCGCGGACGATGTCGGCGCCCCCCGAAAGGAAAAGCTCCGAGCCGACCTTGTAGATCAGCGGAAGGCCATTCATCTGGTCCACGAACTCGAGAGCCCTTTCAGGCTTCGGGAAATCCAACGCGACGATCAGCTCTGACGAGTGGTTCGGGTTCAAGCGCTCCCCCTTGGTCTTGTCTGGATTCATGTCAGACACGGCGCACCTCAGTAGCTTCTAGCAAAAACCGCGCGCACGGATTTGCCCTTCGTGCCGCAGGCCATGCACGCGCCGCCTTCAGCGTGCGGGTTGAACTTCGCATCCAAGGGCAGGCAGCGGATGGTCGCCTTGGTTTCCTCTTTGACCTTCGCTTCGCAATCCTTGCTTCCGCACCAGGAGCGAGGAAGAAGCCGCCGTCCTCGATCTTCTTCTTGAACTCGTCGTAGGTCTCGACCTTGAAGGTGTTCGCGTCCCGGAACGCGCGGGCGCGCTCGAGAAGATCCTTCTGCATGGAAGCGAGGATCCCGTTCACCTTGCCGGGAATGGCTTCGAGCGGGATGAACTCCTTCTTTCCTTCGTCGCGGCGGGTGACGACGGCCTGCCCCTTCTCGAGGTCGCGCGGGCCGATCTCGATGCGGACGGGCACGCCCAGGAGCTCGTACTCGAAGAACTTCCAGCCCGGCTGCTTGGTCTCGTCCTTGTCGACGGTGACCTGGATCGGGTAGTTCCACGGACCGCCCTTTCCATCCTGGGTGGCCGCGATGGCTGCGCCGAGCTTTTCGGCGGCCTCGATGACCTGGGCCTTGGTCTCGGCCTTCGCCATGATGGGAACGATCGCGACGTGGGTGTGAGCGAGCCTCGGCGGGAGCACCAGGCCCTTGTCGTCGGAATGGGTCATGACCATGCCGCCGATGAGACGGGTGGAGACGCCCCAGCTCGTCTGATGGACGTGCTTCTGCTTGCCGTCCTTATCGAGGAACTTGGTCTCGAAGGCCTTGGCGAAGTTGTCGGTCAGATTGTGCGAGGTTCCGGCCTGGAGGGCCTTCTTGTCCTGCATCATCGCTTCGATGCTGTACGTGCGAAGGGCGCCGGCGAACTTCTCGCTGTCGCTCTTCAGGCCAGGAAGGACCGGCATGGCGAGCACTTCTTCCGCGAACTCGGTGTAGACCTTCAGCATGAGGCGCGTTTCCTCTTCCGCCTCCTCGAGGGTCGCGTGGCAGGTATGGCCCTCCTGCCAGAGGAACTCGGTGGTGCGGAGGAACAGGCGCGTGCGCATCTCCCAGCGGACCACGTTCGCCCACTGGTTGATCAGGAGCGGCAGATCCCGGTACGACTGGATCCACTTCGCGAACATGCTGTTGATGATGGTCTCGGAGGTCGGACGGACGACGAGCTTCTCCTCGAGCTCCTTGCCGCCGGCCACGGTCACGACCGCGAGCTGGGGCGCGAAGCCCTCCACGTGCTCGGCCTCCTTCTTGATGAAGCTTTCAGGAATGAACATCGGGAAGTAAGCGTTCCGAACGCCCGTGGCCTTGATGCGGCGGTCGAGATCGCGCTGGATGGCCTCCCAGATCGCGTACCCGTTCGGGCGGATGACCATGCAACCCTTGACCGGGCTGTAGTCGGCGAGCTTCGCCTGGACGACGATGTCCTGGTACCACTGGGAGAAGTCTTGTGCGCGGGGTGTAATTTTCTCTGCCATGAAGCCTCTGCTAAGGTAAGAGCACGAGCGATGCCCTTCGGTATGATGCCTATCCGTCTCGCACAAGTCACGTTGATTTGCCTCGCTTTTTCAAGCGCGGCAGCCGCGAGCTCGCTCAAGGAGATCCCCTCCGTTCAGCTTCCCTCGCTTGCCCTCGAAGGCGATCTGCCGACATTTCGCACGGCATTGGAGAAGCAGATCGAATCCTGTGAAAAGGACTCAACCACTCGGACGCTGATGTTCGGGACACGCAAGGTCACGCGCAAGGAATGGTGCCTGACCACGGGACGCGCCTTTTTGCGCCTGGCCAGGAGCGCTCCGGACTTCGCGACCCTGATGACGACGGCGAAGTCGCAGTTCCTTTGGTTCCGGTCGACCGGCGCCACCGGGGCCGGCGACGTCACGTTCACCGGTTATTACTTTCCCAGCCTCGAGGCATCGCGCGTCGCGACGGCGAGGTTCTCGGTACCTCTTTACCGGAGGCCTCCCGAACTGGTTCAGACGGTCGTGAACGGGAAGAAAGCCTGGAGAAGGAAGAACCCGGACGGCTCGCACTCGATGTTTCATGACCGCCGGGCGATCGACGAGCACGGAGCGCTCGCGGGCCGGGGTCTCGAGATCGCCTACGTGGAAGACGCATACGAGGCGTTCATCTTCGAAGTCCAGGGCGCGGGCGCGCTGAACTTCACCCGCGCGGACGGCACGAAGGAGCGGGTGGTATTGAACTACGCCGCGCAGAACGGGCACCCGTACGTCGCGATCCGCCGGGTCCTGAAGGATCGCGGCGTGCCCGAGGAGTTCCTGTCGATGCCCGGGATGAAGCGCTGGTTCAAGGCGAACCCGAGAGAGCTCAAGCCCGTGCTTTACGAAAACCCGAGCTACGTCTTCTTCAAGGAGGACGCGGACGGCCCTCTCGGAACCGAAGTCGTGCTTTCGCCCGGCCATTCGATCGCGATCGATCCCGCCGCGCACCCGATGGGGGCGGTGGCGCTGTTCCGCGCAAGCCGGCCCCTGCGCAACGGAGACCTCGTCGCGGGCTGGGTCGACATCGCACGACTTGCCGTCACCCAGGACGTGGGCGGGGCGATCCGCGGCGCGGGTAAGGTCGATGTGTACTGGGGCGAGGGTCCGGACGCGGAGTTCGCCGCCGGGCACATGAACCAGCCGGGGGAGCTTTTCGTCCCGCTGCTGCCTTAGACTCGATTCTTACTCGCGGGTCTCGATGCCATAGGACTTGATCTTGCGGTGCAAGTGGCTCCGCTCGACGCCGAGGACCTGCGCGGTCTTCGAGACGTTGAAGTCGTTTTCCTTCAGGGTCTTGAGGATGAACTCCTTCTCGAACTCGTTGCGCGCGTCCTTGAGGTTCTTCACGGTCGTGGAGTAGCTGTCGCCGTCCGACTCGGCAACCGTGCCCGAGACCACGGTAAGAGTCTCTTCCTTCAGGTGCGAGAGGAGCGAGGCCGCCGAGATCTCTTTTCCGTCCTCGGCCTCGGTGGTCAGGATCATGAGGCGCTCGATGACATTCTTGAGCTCGCGGACGTTGCCGGGCCATGGGTACGAGAGCAGCACGCGCTTGGCCTCGGACGACAGCGCGCGCGGCTTGCGCGCGTGGACCTGCGCGAACTCGCGCAGGAAATGGTCGGCCAGGAGGCAGGCATCGTCCTTGCGGTCGCGCAGCGGCGGCACGACGATCGGAATGACG
>CAYZKI010000135.1:0-713 GCA_964478745.1 uncultured Bacteriovoracaceae bacterium | reverse complement strand
GAATGACGTTCAGCCGGTAGAAAAGATCCTCGCGGAAGTTGCCCTTGGCGATCTCGGCTTTGAGATCCTTGTTCGTGGCCGCGATGATGCGCACGTCGACGGAAATGGTCTGGGTGCCGCCGACCCGTTCGAACTTCTGCTCCTGCAGGATGCGCAGGACCTTGGCTTGGGTCTTGAGCGACATATCGCCGATCTCGTCCAGGAAGAGCGTGCCTTCATGCGCGAGATCGAACTTGCCGCGGCGAAGCTGGGTCGCGCCCGTGAAAGCGCCCTTCTCGTGGCCGAAGAGCTCGCTCTCGATGAGCTCCTCGGGGATCGCCGCGCAGTTGACCTCGATGAAAGGCTTCTTGAACCTGGGCGAGAGAGCGTGAATGCTGTGGGCGACGAGCTCCTTGCCCGTGCCGTTCTCTCCGGTAATGAAGACCGATCCCGTCGTCGGGGCCACGCGCCGGATGAGCTCCTGGATCTGCTTCATGGCAGGGCTTTCGCCGATCAGGGCGCGGTCCCGCCTGACCTGCTTGCGGAGCGCCTGATTCTCGCGCGTGAGGTCCTGCACGCTCGACGCGTTCTGCAGCAGCACGAGCAGCCGCTCGAGCGACAGCGGCTTCTCGATGAAATCGAAAGCGCCCGTCTTCACGGCCTTCACGGCGGTCTCGATGTTGCCGTGGCCCGACATCATGATGACGAGCTGGTCCGGCCACTCGGTCTTCACC
>CAYZKI010000134.1:7936-8296 GCA_964478745.1 uncultured Bacteriovoracaceae bacterium | reverse complement strand
CATCACCGACGAGATCAAGCGCCACATCCTCGACGCGGCTTCCGACGCGGACCTCGCGATCGTCGAGGTCGGCGGCACGGTGGGCGACATCGAGAGCCTTCCGTTCCTCGAGGCGATCCGCCAGATGAAGGTGGATCACGGGGCGGAGAACGTCCTGTACGTCCACCTGACCCTGGTGCCGTACATCGGCGCGGCGGGCGAGCTGAAGACCAAGCCCACCCAGCACAGCGTGAAGGAGCTTCGCGAGATCGGCATCCAGCCCGACATGCTGCTTTGCCGCTCCGACCGCAAGCTCCCGAAGGACGTGAAGGACAAGATCGGCCTGTTCTGCAACGTCACGGGCGAGCACGTGTTCAGCGC
>CAYZKI010000134.1:0-7926 GCA_964478745.1 uncultured Bacteriovoracaceae bacterium | reverse complement strand
ATCAAGAACCCGAAGGGCGAGGTCACCATCGGGATCGTCGGCAAGTACACCGACTGGCGCGACAGCTACAAGTCGCTGAACGAGGCGCTCATCCACGGCGGAGTCGCGAACGACGTACGCGTGAACATGCTCTACATCGACTCGGAGGAGATCGAGAAGGGCAAGGACGACCTGCTCAAGACGGTCGACGGGGTGCTGGTGCCGGGGGGCTTCGGCGAGCGCGGCATCGAGGGAAAGATCCAGGCGATCACCTTCGCGCGCACGGAAAACGTCCCGTTCTTCGGCATCTGCCTCGGGATGCAGCTCGCGACCGTGGAGTTCGCGAGGAACGTGGCGGGCCTCAAGAACGCGAACTCCTCCGAATTCAAGCCGGATGGCAAAGAGTCGGTCATCGACCTGATGGAGTCGCAGAAGGACGTCACGGACAAAGGCGGCACGATGCGCCTCGGGGCGTATCCTTGCCAGATCACCGCGAAGTTCAACGGCAAGTCGACCAGGGCCTACGCGGCCTACGGGCGGGAGGCGATCAGCGAGCGTCACCGCCATCGCTGGGAAGTCTCGAACAAGTTCCGCCCTCAGCTCGAGGAAAAGGGACTGCTCGTTTCGGGCAAGTATAAGGATAAGGATTCGGGCGTCGAGCTCGTCGAGATGGTCGAGCTTCCGAACCATCCGTGGTTCCTGGGATGCCAGTTCCACCCCGAGCTCCTCTCGAAGCCGCTGCAGCCTCATCCGCTCTTTTCCGCCTTCATCAAGGCGGCCAAGGACGCGAGCAAGGGACAGAAGTCACTCAAGGGAATCTCGTGAGCCCCGCCGCCACGAAGTCGAGCATGCTCCTGATCGCCGGCCCGTGCGTGATCGAGGACGAGGGGCTGATCCTCGAGGTCGCCACCGAGCTCAAGCGCCAGCTCGCCGGCCTTCCGGTCGACTTCTACTTCAAGGCGTCTTTCGACAAGGCCAATCGCAGCTCGATCGACGGATTCCGCGGACCCGGGATGGGCGAGGGGCTCAGGATGCTCGATCGCCTCCGCTCGAAGGCGGGCGTCAGGCTCCTCACCGACTTTCACACCCCTGAGCAGGGCGAGGCCGTCGCGGAAGTCGTCGACTTCCTCCAGATCCCCGCGTTTCTCTGCCGGCAGACGGACATGATCGTGGCCGGAGCGGAGGCCGCGCTCAAGCACGGACGCAGGCTCAACGTGAAGAAGGGGCAGTTCCTGGCTCCCTGGGACGCGAAGAACATCGTCGAGAAGATCCATGCGGTCGAAGAGAAGATCGGCAAGCGCGGCGCGCCCGAGTGGTTCTGGCTGACCGAGCGCGGAAGCTCGTTCGGCTACAACACCCTCGTCGTGGACATGATCTCGTTCCAGACGATGCAGCGCTTCGGCGTTCCGGTGATCTACGACGCGACTCACTCGATCCAGACGCCGGGCGCGGGCCCGGGCGGCAAGAGCACGGGCGGAAAGCGCGAGTATCTGGAAACTCTCGCGCGCGCCGCCTTCGCCGCCGGCGCGAACGGGCTTTTCATGGAAACGCACCCGCGCCCGCAGCAGGCCAAGAGCGACGGCCCGAACGCGTTCTATCTCGAGCACGCGGGCGCTTTCGTGCGCCAGCTTCTGGCCATCCGCGAGCTGGTCGCCGGCTTGCCGAAGCTCCTTCCCGAGGCGCGGTAGGATCTTAAGAATTCACTGTAACTATTTGATTTTTAAAGACTAAAGCTATAAAAATACTTGACGAAATATCTCTACTATGAGCGTAAAATGGATCTTAGCGGTACGTTTATGCTCAAGAGAAACTTTTCCGGAACATCGTCCTGGATCGCCCTGAGCTTTCTTGCGGCACCTGTGCTGCTCGCGGGCTGTTTCACGGGCGAGCTGAACATCGAAGCCTCGGAGAGCGCGGACTCAGGCTCAACGGGAGGCTCAACGGGAGGCTCGACCGGAGGCAGCTCCGGGGGCGGAGGCTCCGGCGGAACCACGGGCGCGTCGCTCAGCGTGAATCCTTCGAGCTTGTGCGTGCAGACTTTCGCCTCGCGGCCGCTCAACGTCGTCGGTGGGGTTCCTCCCTATTCGTATTCGCTCGATTCGGGTTCAGGCACGTTCGCAACGGGTACCTACTACGCGCCCTCCACGGCGGGCACGGCCACGGTGCGGGTCACCGATTCGGTGGGAACCGCGGTCACCGCGACCTTCAGCGTTCACGATGCGTTGGGCGCGACGCCGGACAATACCCCGGTCGATCCTAACGAGAGCCTGGACATCGACTATCTGGGCGGTTGCGGCGCACGGTCGGCGGCCCTGATCCAGGGTGAGGGCACGCTGGGAGACTTCGCTGCCGCGGGCTTCACGTACGTGGCCCCGGCAATCCCGACGTTGGTCAATGCTTCCCCGAGAGTCAGGATCGGGGATTCGGGCGGTAACGCTTTCGAGCTCGAAGTGCTGCTCAGGTCGTGGGGCGGCTCACGCACCTATGTGCCGAACGGGCAGCACGCGGGAGTGAACGCGATCGCGATCGACAACGATGGCTCTCCCTATGTGGTCGGTCACGTGTCGATCTCGGCTCCGAGAAAGATGTGGCAGCTGGAGTACCGGCAGGGAGAAATCTGGTTCGAGGGCGATCAGTGGACGCTGAACGCCGCGTACGACTCGGTCGCCCGGGGCGTGCACGCCGACTCTCCGGTGGTGTTCGTGGTCGGCGAAGGCGGCGACGCGAACGGGTTGAACTGGGTCGTGCGCCGTAACAGCGGAGCGGGCTGGAATACCGTGCACGTCCATGGCGGAGGCGTGGGCTCGAGCGCGGTTGCAGTCGTGAAAAGCGGTACGGACGTATTCGTGGCCGGCACCGATCGCCCGAGCGGGCCGATGGTATGGACGGTCATGAGGAGCGTCGACGGCGGCACGACCTGGGCCACGATCGATTCCTACCAGCGTGCCGGGGGCCAGAACTCCTATCCGGTCGCGATGGCGGCGTCCGGCGGCGTGGTCTGGGTAGCCGGGACCTCCACCGACTCGGGATACGCGAGCAGCAAGATGGACGTCCGCGCTTTCATCGGAAACACGTGGCACTCGAAGATGATCCATACGGCGGTCGTGGGAAGGCCGACTCTCGGCGCGGCGATCACGGTCTCTCCGGCTGACGGAACGGTCTACGTGGGTGGCAGCTACGAGAACGCGACCCCCAAGATGAACTGGATCGTCCGTCGCAGCTCGGACTCGGGAGCGACCTGGAACGACGAGATCCTCCCTTCGGACGGCGGCGTGGGCGCGTCCGAGATCCGCTCGCTGAGCGCCGACAGCGCCGGCAATATCTACGCGGCTGGCATCAAGGGGTCGCCCTCGAAGTGGGTGATCCTCAAGCGGAGCGCTCAGACCGGCACCTGGACGATGATCAAGGACTACGCCTTGTTCTCCGGATTCGGTTCCTACGGGAACGCCGTGGCCGCCGATCCGTTCTCCAATGACGTCTGGACAGGCGGATACGGGAGCTCCTCGACGTCCACCGCGTGGACCGTTCGTACGCTCAAGCCCGTGGCGCCGTAGCGGTCGGCAATACTTACCGGTCTTCCCACATCCGTTGAGTCACTGTACCCTTGAAGGTACGCATGACTCCCTCCGTTCCAACGACCGCCTCAGCGAAGCTTCTCGAGACCCCTGACCTTCAGGCAAGGCTCAAGAAGATCAAGATCCTGATCCTCGACGTCGACGGCGTCATGACGGACGGCCGCATCTTCTGGCTCGACGGTCACGGATGGACCCGTCACTTCCACATCAAGGACGGCTACGGCCTCAAGGTCCTGATGAAGTGCGGCGTGCAGGTGGCGGTGATCAGCGGCGGCGACTCGAAGGACGTCCGCACCCGCATGGAGTTCCTCAAGATCCAGCACGTCTTCCTCGGCGACGAGGACAAGATCAAGGCCTTCGACAAGATCGTCGAGGCGACCGGGCTCAAGCCCGAGCAGATGGCTTTCATGGGCGATGATCTGTTCGACCTTCCCGTGCTCGAGCGCGTGGGCTTCAGCGCGACCGTCCCGCACGCGGTCGATCCGGTGAAGGCGCGCGTGCATTACATCACGGAAACCCCGGGTGGCTGGGGCGCGGTGCGCGAGATCGCCGACGCCATCCGAAAAGCCCAGGGCCTCGGCCCCTATCTCACATAGGAGCATCCATCCGTGCGCGAGCGCTGGGTGATCAAAGCCGGAAGCAACATGGTTTGCACGGGCGGGCCGATCCTCATGCGCGCCTGGATGGGGCAGGTGGCCGAGCTCAGGAAGAAGCACGGGATCGAGGTGATCTGGGTGACCTCGGGAGCGATCGCTTCGGCCGTCGACCGCACGGAGCTCGGGAAGAAGGCCGGGAAAAGACCGCTGCCCGAGAAGCAGGCACTCAGCGCGATCGGCCAGCCGATCGTCATGGATCTCTACAACCTGGCGCTTCAGGCGGTCGGGTTGCTGGGAGCGCAGATCCTCCTGACCTACGATGACCTCGCGAACTCCGGCCGCAGGAGGAACTTCCAGAACACGGTGGAGCAGCTGCTCAAGTGGGGAGTGACCCCGGTTCTCAACGAGAACGACGCGGTCGCGACCGAGGAGATCCGCTTCGGCGACAACGACTCCCTTTCCGCGCGCGTGGCACGCGTGATGAAAGCGGATCGGCTCGTGATCCTCACCGACGTCGACGGGCTCTACGACTCCGATCCGCGCGCGAATCCGAGGGCCAGGCTTCTCAGGAGGGTCGGCGGCGTCACGCCCGCGCTTCTGAGGGGAGTGACGCCGAAGAGCGGGAGCGCGCGCGGGACGGGGGGCATGCTCTCGAAGCTCACGGCCGCCCGCGAAGCCGGCCGCGATTCCATCCCGACCTGGCTCGCGCGCGGGGATATCGCCTCGGTGCTCACCCGCATCGCGCGCGGCGACAGCGTGGGCACGCTCATCGGCGGAGGCGCGCGATGAGCGGAATGGACCTCGAGCGCAAACTCCGCGATGTCAGGCTCGCGCAGGCGCAGCTCGCGTCTTCGCCGGGCGCGCGCAAGAAAGCCGCTCTGCGGGCGCTCGCGAAGCTCCTTTCAAAGAAGCGCCAGGAGATCCTGTCCGCCAACGCCGAGGATCTTCGCGCCCTCGACCCGACGGCGGCCTCCGCCTTTCGAGACCGCCTCAAGCTCGACGATCGCAGGCTCGAGCAGATGGGCGAGAGCCTGAGCCAGGTGGCCAGGCTGCCGGATCCGGTGGGCGAGGTCGTCGAGCGCAAGCGCCTGAAGAACGGCCTTCGCGTCCGGCGCGTGCGCTGGCCCCTCGGCGTGATCCTCATGATCTTCGAGTCCAGGCCCAACGTGGCCGTCGAGTCCTTCTCGCTCGCGTTCAAGGCGGGCAACGCCGTCATCCTCAAGGGCGGCAAGGAGTCGGCGCGGACGACGCGCGCTCTCTACGCGCTCATCGCCGAAGCGCTCGAAAGCGAGGGCTTCCCCGCGGATTGCGTCTGGGGCGTCGTCGACCCCGAGCGCACGGTGACCGAGGCGCTTCTGAAGACCCAGGGCCTGATCGACGTGGTGGTTCCCCGAGGCGGAGATGGACTCATCGATTACGTGACGCGAACGACGCGCATCCCGCTCATCAAGAACGACCGAGGAATGTGCCATGTCTACGTCCACGAGGACGCCGATCTCAAGATGGCCGAGAAGATCGTCGTGAACGCGAAGACGCAGAGACCCGGCGTGTGCAACGCGATGGAAACGCTGATCGTGAGCCGCGCGGTCGCGGCGAAGTTCCTTCCGCGGCTCCATCAGGCCATGAGCCCGCATGCCGTGCAGTGGTTCTGCGACGCCGAGGCGATGGGCGCGCTCGAGGGTAAGCCGAACGTCGTCGCCGCGGCCCAGAGAAGCTGGGATACCGAGTACCTCGATCTGCGGGTCAACTGCCGCGTCGTGGGCTCGCTCGACGAGGCGCTCGAGCACATCCGCGCCCATGGATCGCGCCATTCGGAGGCCATCGTCACGAAGTCGAGGAAGGCCGCGGACCGCTTCATGCGCGAGGTCGACGCGGCCGCCGTCTACTGGAACGCCTCCACTCGCTTCACCGACGGCTTCGAGCTGGGGCTCGGCGGGGAGCTCGGCATCAGCACTCAGAAGCTTCACGTGCGCGGTCCGGTGGGCCTGCGCGAGCTGACGAGCCCGCGCTGGATGATCGAAGGAAAAGGACAGGTGAGGACATGAGCAGCCAGAAGATCGGTATCCTGGGCGCCGGGCAGATGGGCGAGGCGATCGTGCTCGGGCTCTCCGAAGGCGGGTGGAAGTTCATGGCGAGCACGCGCTCCCCCGAGAGCGCCGAGGCGCAGGCGAAAAAGCTCGGAATCCAGGTCTCGACCCGCAATGCAGAGGTGGTCAAAGGCAGCGAGATCGTCATCCTCTGCGTGAAGCCGCACCAGGCGGAGGCCGTTCTATCGGAGGTCGCTTCCTCTCTCACTTCGAATCACCTTCTGATCTCGATCTGCGCGGGAGTGCCGACATCCGACCTCGCGACCTGGTCGGGCGGAAAGGCCGCGGTGGTCCGCGCGATGCCGAATACCCCCTGTCTCGTGCACGAGGGAATGACCGTGCTTGCCGCCGGCCCGAAGGCCGGAAAGAGCGAGCTCGCGACCGCGGAAAGGATCTTCGCCGCTCTCGGGCGCACCGCGACCGTCGAGGAGTCGCTCATGGACGGCGTCACCGGGCTCTCCGGCTGCGGCCCGGCCTATATCTTCCTGATCATCGAGTCGCTCAGCGAGGCCGGCGTGAAGGTAGGGCTTCCGCGCGAGACGGCCACGCTGCTCGCCACGCAGACACTGCTGGGCTCGGCCAAGATGGTCATGGAGCGTGGGGTGCATCCCGCCGCGCTCAAAGACGAGGTCACCACGCCCGCCGGCTGCACGATCGACGGCCTGATGGCCCTTGAGGACGGGAAGCTTCGCGTTACTCTCATCAAGGCTGTCCTTGCCGCGACGAAACGGAGCCGCAAGCTTTCCAAACGACGCTAGATTTCCCGGAGGGTTCCGGGCAAGACTTGGTTTCAAGAGGATCATGCGATGAATCGTGAATCAGTGACCGCGACTCTTTCCGTCGTCGCGTCGCTTGCCCTCGGGGGGACATCCTGCGGAAAGTTTCTTGGCGGCCGGGCCGCGCTCAAGGACCCGTTGCCGGTGGTCTATGAGAGCCCCGAAAACCGGACGCTCTGTCGAAACACCTTTCGATCGGTGCATCCGGTTCAGTCGCTCCGCGGTTACTCCGGCGCCAAGTATTCCAAGCTTCGCCTGGTGACGGCCTACGCCTATGTCGAGCTGCGACCGGATGCTCAAACTGTCGACGCGAGCACGACAGCTCAGATCGACTTCGTTCCAGCGGCTCCGCAGTCGAAAGTCATCTGCCGGGACTTCACCGCTCTGTCGAAAGAGCGTTCGATCGGCGTGATGGCGAAGTGGATCAGGGTCCCGCTCGAGATCGATCTCTCACGGCATGGCATCACGCAGCACGGAACGCTCGGAGTTCCGATCCCCACGCGATACGAGTCGGGGAACGAGCCGCCCTCGTTCGATCTTCACGATACGAGCGTGAACCCCTGGCCGCTCGACAAATTCGCCTGGAAGACCGGTATCGAGCTTCGGGCTCGGGCTGAGCTCAAGCATCTGGCCGTCGGCGACGAGATCGAGCTGCTCACCAGCAATATTGAAGATTACACGGACTGGGGCGAGAGTCGGCCGTACAATTCGCTTCGATTCCTGTTCGGTCGATACGAGATCGTCGAGTAGCGACCGTTTTTCACCCTTGAGCGCGGATTGGCCGGCAGGCTAGTCTTCCGCTCATGGAAGAGATCCGAATCTGGAACCGCGCCGAGAACCGCGAAGAGACCGAGAAGGTGTACGGCGACCGCTGGGTGCGCTTCCTCTACGGTACCGCGGCCGGGGCAGGGGC
>CAYZKI010000133.1:1948-8302 GCA_964478745.1 uncultured Bacteriovoracaceae bacterium | reverse complement strand
ATCCTGCTCAGGTCGAAGAAGGTGTTCAAGGGCTACTACAACGCGCCCAAGGAAACCGCCGAAGTGCTCCACGACGGCTGGTTTCACACCGGCGACATCGGCTTCCTCGACGAGGAGGGCTTCCTTCACATCACCGACCGGAAGAAGGACATCATCGTCACGAGCGCGGGCAAGAACGTCGCTCCCCAGAAGATCGAGGCCCTGGCCAAGTCGTATGGCCTGCTGAGCCAGCTCATGGTTTACGGGGACCGGCGCAACTACCTTTCGGCGCTGATCACCCTGAATCAGGAGGAAGCGACCCGCTACGCCGCCGAGAATCAGATTCTCTTCAGCGAGTTCCGGGACCTGACCCGGCATCCGAAGATCATCGCCCGCGTCCAGAAGATCGTGGACGAGATCAACGGCCAGCTGGCGAGCTTCGAAACCATCAAGAAATTCATGATCTTGCCCGAGGATTTCACGGTAGAATCCGGGGAACTCACTCCGTCCCTGAAGGTCCGTCGGAGCGCGGTCGAGAGGCGTTATCGACCCGAGATCGACCAGCTCTATTCGGGCTAGGCGGCTTGACCAAACCAACGAAATTCGCTACTTAGCTTGAAATTCCAATTTTAGGAGCATTTCCATGGCACGAGTCACCATCGAAGACTGTCTGAAGCGCGTCGGCAATATGTACGAGCTGGTTCATCTTGCGACCAAGCGCGCTCGTCAGCTTTATCGTGGCGCGGATCCGCTCGTGAAGAGCAAGAACCGCCAGATCGTCACGGCGCTGCGCGAAGTCGCGGCTGGCCGTGTGGAACCCGTTTTCGAATCCTCGAAGGGCGACGACGATATGCCGCCCATGCCGAGCTGATCGCCGGCATTTTCCCGTTTCCTGAAAGCTTATGAAGAAGACGAACGCAATCGAACGTTTCAGCCTCCAAGAACTCGAAAGCTGCCGTCAGCGCCTGCGCTACTTTGAAAGACAGAAGGGCCAGGCGCCTCAGGCTCCGAAGGCGCTCGAGAAGTGGATCGAGATCTACTCCGAGCGCGTTCAGAAGCTCGAGAAGGCCCGGGCGAAGCTCGAGAAGCAGCGCCAGGCCGAACAGCAGCACTAAGTCGCGAGCCACGCGTGAAGCCGCTTCGGGACGCCGAACGCAGGTACTGGCAAGAGTACCACGACACTTTGCGCCCTGAAGATCGGCCGCGCGATCCTTTTGTCGAGGCGTCTTTCGCCGGTGGCCCCGCGATCACCGATGAGCTTCTGGAGCTCTATCTAGCAGGAAAGAAGCACGCGGGCTCGAGCGTGGTCGAGGACTTCATGTCCGCGGGTGATCCCGTGCCGAAGGTCGGCAATTACTGGATCTATCTCGACAGCAAGGAAAGGCCGCGTTTGATCCTGCGGACGGAGCGCGTGGAGACGCACAAGTTCCTGGACGTTCCCGAGTCGATCGCGATCGCCGAGGGAGAGGGCGATCTTTCGCTCGAATACTGGCGCAAGGTCCACGCGCGGCACTACGGGCCGAATCTCGCGAAATGGGGATTGTCGCGGATCGAGGAGGCGACGATCATCACGGAGTTCTTCGCGATCGTGTATCGGGAAGCGCCGGGGTTCCAGTGAGCGCGGGCGCTCGGAGCTCCGCCGGCGGAGCCGCGGTCGAGATCGCGCTCGCCGTCCTCCTCGTGGTGCTCGCCGCGGCGATGGCCACCTGGGGAATGCTCGATTCGCTCGATGCGCGCCTCTACTATACAGCCGACGAGGCAACGGCCTTCCTGGCGGAGCTCGACCCGGCGACGCGTGCCGCGTACTTTCGCAACGAGTTGATGGATCTCGCCTTCCTCTCCGCCTATACGCTCCTGATCGTCAGGATCATCCGACGGGTCTATCCGCACGGAGCTCTTCCCGTCGCGATCGCCTGCACGCCGGGCGCCTTCGATCTCGTCGAGACATCGACGATCCTGCTTCTTCTCGCGAACGGTGCGTCGCCCCCGGCCTGGCTGGGGGCCACGACTTTCCTGAAATGGACCAGCGGAATCCTGCCGGCGTTGACGTTGATTTTCGGCCTCAGACGAAGCTCGAAGCGGATCTGACCCCCGGGGTGCTTCAGAACTGCATCAGGATTTCGACGGGCGCTTTGACTCCGTGCGGGTGTTCCGGTCTACGTGGACGGCGGCGTGCAGTGCTCGCTGCCCGTTTTCTAAGCGGCTATTCCTCCGAGCCGCCCGAGCCCGGGAAGTACTGCCCCTTCGGTCCGATCTCGTGCCCCGCCGGAATCGGCTTGCCGAGCTCGTCGACCGTGAACACGGTTTCAGGCAGGCGCAGCGTCTCGCGCAGCCGGTTCATCGTGGTCGGCACGAACGGGTAAAGGAGAATCATCAGATTCTTCAGCACGTAGAAGCACGAGAAGAGCGCGTCGCGGCGCTGCTCCTCGGGGAAGCGGTCGTCGTGCGGCTTGAACTGGGTGAACAGGCTGTTGATCTGGCGCGCGTAGTTCTCGATCGCCCCGAGCAGGTTCGAGTAGTCGGCGCGCTCCATCGCTTTCACGTAGCGACGCACGAGCTGAAGTGTCTCCGCGGCAACCTTCTCGTTGAGCTTCCCGTCCGGCACCTTTCCGCCGAACTTCGAGTGCACGGCCGAGACCGGCTTCTCGAAGGCCGCGTTCATCGGGCCCGCCAGGAACTTGTTGCGCTCCTCGAGGGTCGCCAGGTCGCAGTTCGACTGCTTCTCGGGCAGGCTCAGCGTGGCCAGGAAGTAGCGCACCTGATCCGGGTCGTAGCCCTTCTCGTCGAGCATCTGGTCGCCGGTGAAGTAGTTGCCGCGCGACTTCGACATCTTCTCGCCGTTCACCATCAAGTGATAGACGCTGAAGATGTCCGTCAGCTGGTACTCCCCCTTCTTCGGTAGGCGCGTGATGTCCTCCTGCGAGCCGATCCAGAGCGCGGCCTGCATGATCGTGTAGAAGAACACGTTGTCCTGGCCGATGAACTGCGAGATCCGCGTCTCGGGGTCCTTCCAGAACTCGGCGTAGCGCGCGGGGTCCTGGCCCTTGGCCTTCAGCGCCACCTGCGTGAACGCGATCGGCGCGATCAGCGAATCAGGCCAGACGTAGAGGGTCTTGCCCTTCATCTCGGGGTCGAGCTCTTCGGGGATCGGGATGCCCCAGTACACGTCACGCGTGATCGAGCGGTGCGCCCAGGCGTCCACGAGCGACGTCTCGATCCCGAGCTGCTTCTCGATCTGGGTCTTGCCGGCTTCCATGTCCGCACGCGACTCGAACTGGAGCGCGATCTTCTTGCCGGGCGCGTAGCGCGGCTTGTGCTTCGGCAGCGACGCCTTCATCTCCTTGTAGCGGGGCTCGTGGACGGCGTCGAACTGGATCGAGGGAAGGATGGTTCCCAGCACCTCGGCCAGGATGGGCTTGCGCCAGGAGTTCTCCTTGGTGAGCACCCACTGGCGCATCACCTCGGCCACCTTCCACATGTTCAGCCACAGGTGCGCGGTGTCCTTGAGGACGGGAACCGCGTCGCTGAAGGTGGACTTGGGGTTGATGAGCTCGGACGGGTCGTACTGGAGGCCGCAGACTTCGCAGCCGTCGCTGTAGGCGGAGGTGTTCTCGCACTTGGGGTTCGGGCACTTGCCGACGACGTAACGGTCGGGGAGGAAACGGTTCAGCTTCGGGTCGTACCACTGCTTCGTGACCCGCTTCTCGAGCATCCCGTTCTTATGGAGCTTGCGGACGAACTCCTGCGAGATCTCCTTGTGGATCGGAAAACACTCGGGCCGTGAAGTCCCGGAATAAGTGTCGACGCCGAACGAGTAGCGCGCGAGCGTCTTCTTCTGCTTGGCGTGAATCTCGTCGATGAACTCGCGGATGGGTTTTCCGGCCTTGAGGGCGGCTACCTCGCTCGTCGAGCCATGATCGTCGGTGCCGTTCACATAGAGGACGTTGTCGCGCCCGATGAGCATGCCCAGCCAGCGCGCATAGATGTCGGCGGGAACGTAGACGCCCGCGATATGCCCGAGGTGCAGCGGGGCGTTCGCGTACGGCATCCCCGACGTGACCACGGCGCGCTTGGGCCGCTGAAGGGTCTTCAGGACCGAGGGGACATCTGTCGGGGGACCTTTCTGCTGATTCACGCCGGTGGCCGAGCTCATCCTCGGCACTATAGTCTCTCCGGCGGGCCAAAGGCAAAGGAGTGTGAGGCCACGGCGCGGGACGACAGCTGTCGAGCGGGTCAACATGCGTCCGAGCGGACACGTCGCAGGTACTCGCTGAAACCCTTGGGTATTTACGGGGCGCGTCGAGAGGCATGGCCCTTGCGAAAGTCCTCGCATGCGCTTTTCCACGAATGTCGTAATGTTCGCCCTGGCGATCCTTCCCTCTTTCTCATTTGTCGCGGCCGCCGAGCCGGGAAAGCTCGAGCCGGTACGCTCCCGCCCGATGTCCGCCTCGACGATGATGGACGTCCTGGGCGGACGCAGCAAAGTCGAGATCGTCGCCGAGAAGGTTCGTGAGCTGGAACGGTCCCGGAGAAATCTTCGAGTTCTTTCGGCGGAGGTCCTGAGGGCGCAGGCGAACGTGATCGATTCGGTCGACCTCGCTGGTTCGACTTCCGCCGCCCGCGCGGGGGGCGGATCGACGGCCCTAGAGCTCGCGTGGCAGCATCCGATGTCGGTGCTTCGGGGAGACTCACGCGCGTTGCACATGGAGTTCGACAAACTCAGGGAAATCCGAGCCGATCTGAAACACCTCGGCCAGCCGGTATCCCCGCAGGCGTCGCCCGGCGTCGGGCAGGCCCGGAAGCTGAAAGAAGCGTTGAAAGTGATGGCTCGTCTCCAGAGGGTGGAGCGAGCGATCCCGGGCTACCTGGACAATCTGATTCGAAATGACGTGCAGGCGCACCTCGCGATCACGGAGGCGATCTCGGCCCGCGCTGACGCCACTTCGCGAATGAAGGGCATCGCCCGCAGCTTGAGCCGGAGCCTTGGAAAGAAGAAGGCGCCGGCCGCGGCCCTGGCGGTCGGGCTGGCGGTCGCGGCTTCGGCGACCGGGGAGAGCCATGCTCCCTTGCTCGCCGTTCACGAGGGCGGATTTCGCCTGCTCCCGACAGCGAAGTTCCAGACCGAGGTACCGGCTGCCCGCGAAGCCGGCGGGTCAGGTCCCTCAGCGACTGGCGGGGCCGGACTGTGAGCCTGTCGGCGCTGGGCGGATGTCGCGGTCCGAGACAGGCGTCACCCGCGATACGGGATTTCGATCGTTTGAATTCACCGGACATCTTCGTTCAACGTCATGATGCGGCCCGGCACGACGATTGCGATCAGGAGGAATTATGAAGAACCTTGTAGCCCTATTCTTGGTGTCCTTGGCCGCCTCACCGGCGAAAGCCGCTGATCCGACGAGCAACCCCCACGCCGTCAGGAACCTGAAACCGAGCCAGACGGTTGGGTGGGCTCTTCAATCGGGAGATGCCTCGAGGGAAACCATGGAGCTCATGCAGCAGCTCGGCTCCAAGCGTGAAAGGATCGTGGAGCTCAGCCAGTTGATGGCGCGCCAGCACGACAATGTCATGCGGGCCCCAAGCCTGACCATGCTGACTCATGCAGCCATGGAAGGTGACCACCATGTTCTGGACGCGCTGCGGGCCCAGCATCCCGCCCGGCTTCTGACCGATAATGCGCGGGAGCTGCGTCAGGAGATCAGTAACGTGCGACGCATCCGCGCGGACCTGCGCGCGCTCGGAGTACACCACCGAGCCTACGGAGGGCCTTCGCTGTCGGGCGTTTCCCTGACGCCGCAGGACCTGAAGAGGATCGACAAGCCGGTCACGAGAGACGTGCGCACGGCGGTCAGGCTGGCTCGCGGCCTTCCGGCCAAGGCGAATGAGATCAGGGGCCTCGTCGGACAGGATACGCGGCTCCACGTCGCGATGGCGGAAGCTTCGGAAGGCGCCGCGCTCAAGGCCCTGCGAGCGGACAAAGGAAAGGTCACGCGCGCGATCAAGGCATTGATCGGCGCCCATGGAGGCTTCAAACCCACGCTCGGCGTGCTCGCGCTCGGCGCGGCAGGCCTCACCGCGGCGGCCATGTACTCTGCGACGGGCGAAACCGAGCCTGCGCTTGCAGCGGCTCATGATGGAGGCTTCCGTGTCTTCAAGCTGGGCGAGCTGGAAACGCAGCACGAGGAGTCGGCTTCCCCCAGCGCCTCCTCGAAGAGCGGCACGGGAATCTAGATAGAGCGTCTGGCGTCCCGACGTGGTCGCTTGGATGAAGGCTTCTTGATCGACTTCTTCGAGGCGGCGCGAATCACGCGCTTGGAGGCGGGCACCCGCGTCTTCGGCTCGCCCTCGGGCTCGAGCGCGAGCTTGAGCACTTCCTCG
>CAYZKI010000133.1:0-1938 GCA_964478745.1 uncultured Bacteriovoracaceae bacterium | reverse complement strand
GGGCGGGACCTCGACCAGATCCTTTTCGTTCAGCTTGGGAAGGAGAACGGTCGTGATGCCGGCGCGTTTTGCGGCCAGGAGCTTCTCCTTGATGCCGCCGACCGGAAGCACTTTCCCGATCAGCGAAAGCTCGCCGGTCATGGCCAGGCGATGGCGGATCTTGCGCCCCGAGAGCAGCGAGTAAAGGGTCGTCGCCATCGTCACGCCGGCTGAAGGGCCGTCTTTCGGGATGGCGCCCGCAGGGATGTGCAGGTGGAAGTCGCGCTCCTTGAAGAACTTCTCGTCGAGCTTGAGCTCGGCCGCCGCCTTGCGCTTCACGTAGCTCCAGGCGATGGCGCCGCTCTCGGACATGACGTTGCCCATCTGTCCCGTGAGCTTGAGATTGCCCGTACCCGGGATATCCGTCGCCTCGAGGAACAGGATATCCCCACCCATGCTGGTCCAGGCCAGACCCACGGCGACGCCCGGAGAGGTGATCCTCTCGGCGATCTCATTGTAATGCCGCTTCGGCCCCAGCCACTCGACCAGCGAGTTCTCCTCGATGACGATCTCGCGGCGGATACCCCGGTTCGAGCCCTTGGGCAGAGGCGCGCGGACGATCCGGGCCGCCGCCTTGCGCGCGATCCGGTTGATGAGCTGCTGGAGCGTGCGGACGCCGGGCTCGCGGGCGTAGTCAGCGATCATGCGGCGAAGCGCCGCGCGCTCGAACCGCAGCTGCGAGGATTTCAGCCCGTTCGCGTCGAGCTCGCGCGGAATGAGATACCGGCGCGCGATGTCTTCCTTCTCCTCGAGCGTGTAGCCCAGGAGCTCGATCACCTCCATGCGGTCCAGCAGCGGCGCCGGGATCGACGCCGTCGTGTTGGCGGTAGTGATGAACAGGACCTTCGACAGGTCGAAGGGCACATCGAGATAGTGATCTAGGAAGCTCGAGTTCTGCTCGGGATCGAGAACCTCGAGCAGCGCGCTCGCGGGATCGCCCTGATAGCTCTGGCCGAGCTTGTCGATCTCGTCGAGCATCAGTACGCAGTTCTTCGTGCCCGCTCGCCGGATTCCCTGAAGGACCTTGCCCGGCATCGCGCCGACGTAAGTGCGGCGATGGCCCTTGATCTCGGCTTCGTCACGCATGCCCCCGAGCGAGAAGCGGAAGAAGCTCCGGCCCATGGTTTTCGCGATGGCCTTGCCGACGGAGGTCTTGCCGACGCCGGGCGGGCCGACCAGGCAGATGATCGAGCCTTTCGGGTCTTTCTTGAGCTTACGGACCGCCAGGAACTCGAGAATGCGCTCCTTGACCTTGTCGAGGCCGTAGTGGTCCTCGTCCAGGATCCTCTGAGCGTGGTCGAGGTCCAGGTTGTCCTGCGACTCCTTCGACCAGGGAAGCGAGACGAGCGTCTCGAGGTAATTGCGGGTGACGTTGTACTCGGGCGACTGCTCGGAGATGGTCTCGAACTTCTCGAGCTCCTCGAGGGCGATCTTCTTCACGTCCTCGGGCATGCCGGCGGCCTCGATGCGCTCGCGGAAGGTGCGCTTGGCTTTCTCCTTGCCGTCCTCCTCAACGCCGAGCTCGCGCTTGATGAGCTTCATCTGCTCCTTGAGGAAGAACTCGCGCTGGAGCTTCGTGATCTTGCCGTTCACCTCGTCGTTGATCCGGCGCTGGACGTCGGCGACGTCCTGTTCGCGGCGGAGGTGGACGAGAAGCTTTTCGAAGCGCGACCTGACGGCGAGGGTCTCGAGGTATTCCTGCGCGTCGGACTTAGGCAGCGTGAGGGCGAAAGCGACGAGGTCGGCGACGGTGCCCGGGCCGGGCGCGTTGATCATCGCCAGGCGCATTTCCTCGGTGAAGAACGGGTTCACCTCGGAGAGTTTCTTCACGTGACTGACCACGGAGCGCGTGAGCGCGTCCATCTCGGTCGACTTTTCGACGATATCGTCCAGGTACTC
>CAYZKI010000132.1:6776-8310 GCA_964478745.1 uncultured Bacteriovoracaceae bacterium | reverse complement strand
GGGCTAGAGCGTCTCGCCGCTCGAGAAATCGAACACGATCTCGTCCTGCGCGACGTAACCCAGCACGCGCCGGATCTCGCGCTGCTGCGCGAGCTTGTTCTTTTCCAGCAGCTCGGCCTCGGCCTGGAGCTGAAGCACGGTTTCCTCGAGCTTGGCCATCTGCGCTTCCTTCGCGTCGAGGAGCCTGCGCAGGCGGATGGCCTGGAGGGCGCCCGGCGACCCGACGAAGTCAGCGAGGAGCCCCGAGAGGAAAAGACCCCAGATCGCGAAGATCCCCACCCAAAGGCGGTTGGGCGTCAGCTCGAAAAAGCGCGGGACCAGTCGTTTCGGTAGCTTCATCATGCGGCGAATCCTTCACCCTTTTTTCAGCGCCCGTCCGTGGGCGGCAGCTCGATCACCTGTCAGCGGTCGTACTTCTTGAAAATTTCCGGGCCAGCGAAGCGCGCGCGATCCCCGAGCGCCTCTTCGATGCGCAGAAGCTGATTATACTTCGCGATCCGGTCCGTGCGCGAGGCCGAACCCGTCTTGATCTGGCCGCAGTCGGTTCCGACCGCGAGCTCGGCGATGAACGTATCTTCCGTCTCGCCGCTGCGATGCGAGCTGATCTGCGCGTAGCCCGACTGCGAGGCGAGCTTCATCGTCTCGAGGGTCTCCGTGACGGTGCCGATCTGGTTGAGCTTGATCAGGATGGCGTTCGCGGCCTTCCGCTCGATGCCCTTCTTCAGATACTCGAGATTCGTCACGAACAGGTCGTCTCCCACGAGCTGACAGCGGCCTCCCAGGGCGCGGGTGATTTCGATCCACCCGTCCCAGTCGTGTTCGGAAAGGCCGTCCTCAATAGACAGGATAGGATAGGTTTCCACCCATTGGCTATAGATGCCGATCATCTCCTTGGACGAGAGCTTGGCGCCTTCGAAGCTGTACTGGATCTCGCCGGCCGAGTTCTTCGCGCCGAACTCGCTGGCCGCGCAGTCGAGCGCCAGGAAAATGTCGGTGCCCGGGCGATAGCCGGCATCGGTGATCGCCTGCATGATCGCCGCGAGCGCCTGCTCGTGCGGCTTCTCGCCGTCGAACATCGGGGCGAAGCCGCCTTCGTCGCCGACGCCCGTGGAGAGCCCCTTGTCGTGCAGGATCTTCTTCAGGCGATGGAAGACCTCCGCCCCCGCGCGAAGCGCGTCCGAGAAGCGGCTGAAGCCCGCGGGCACGATCATGAACTCCTGGATCGCGAGCCCGTTGTCGGCGTGCTTGCCGCCGTTGAGGATGTTCATCAGCGGAAGGGGAAGGGTCACGCCCTTCGAGCCGAACGTCTGCGCGATGATCTTGGATGTCGGCACGCGCTCGGCCGCCGAGTTGGCGCGCATGAACGCCATGCTCACGCCGAGGATCGCGTTCGCGCCGAGCTTCGCCTTGTTTGGCGTGCCGTCGAGATCGCGAAGCAGGTCATCGAGCAGCGACTGATTCGGGAAATCTCGGTTCAGGATCGCGGGCGCGATCTTGTCGCGGACGTTCGCGACCGCGGTCTGGACGCCCTTGC
>CAYZKI010000132.1:5691-6766 GCA_964478745.1 uncultured Bacteriovoracaceae bacterium | reverse complement strand
TCGCCGTCACGGAGCTCGAGCGCCTCGCCTTCGCCGGTCGATGCGCCTGACGGAACCATCGCCCGCCCCGAGACCGTCTCGCCCGCATGCTTCGGGTCATCGACCCAGAGCTCCACTTCGACGGTCGGAAATCCCCGGGAATCGAGGATCTCGCGGGCTTGAATCTGGCGAATCTTGGGCATGAGCGGTTCTCCGTTTCTGCTGGTGGTTAAGCCTTGCGATGATGTTCAGCGCGAATGATGGTCTTGATGTTCCCGCGGACGTTGAAGTCGCCGACGACTTCGATGTGCCAGGGGTCGAGAAGCTTGATGAGGTCGTCCATCACGACATTGACCACGTCTTCATGAAAGATGCCCCGGTCGCGATACTGATTGATGTAAAGCTTCAGGCTCTTGAGCTCGACGCACCAGTCGCGTGGCGTGTACTTGATGAAGAGCGTCGCGAAATCCGGAAAGCCCGATGCGGGACAAACGCACGTGAACTCCGGGCAGTTGAATTCCACGGTATACCGGCGATGCTTGGTGCGGTTCGGGAAGCGCTCGAGCTTCGCATTGCGGATGATCTCCGCGCCGTCCGGGCGCTCATTGACCAGGGCGGACGGGACGACCGGCGGGCGCGTCTTGGATCGGGAAGTTTTCGTGGAAGTGGACGACTTCGAGGTGACTGCCATGCCGATGGCATAGCATATCGGGGCACGCGTTTCCGGCTGAAAAACCGGTCTGCCGTGCCCCGAGATTCGCTGGCCTGTGCAGGACAGGCGATTAGCTGCTGGGAGTGGTCGAGCCCGAGTCGGTGGTTGAACCCGAAGCCCCGGTATCCGAGCCCGTTCCGGAGTCGGTCGTGCCCAGATCGCCCGACGACGTGCCATTCGTGGGCGGCATCGTCTGCGAGCCGGCCTGGCCGCTCATGTCGCCTTTGCGGTTTTCCTTCATCCAGCTGATACAATCGCTGAAGCCCGCTTCGCCCTTGCGAAACGTGACGCCGTTGCGGTCCGTGCACGAACGCATGTTGTCATACTCGCTCACGGTGGTGCCGCTTTCAGTGGAGCTCCCTGTCATGCTGGAGTCCTGGGACG
>CAYZKI010000132.1:2500-5681 GCA_964478745.1 uncultured Bacteriovoracaceae bacterium | reverse complement strand
GAATCGGACGGAGTCGTCCCGACTGTCCCCGGCATCTCCGAGCTCGTCGAGTAGCCGTTGGTCGAGGTGTTCGTCGACGTCGATTCTTCCGCGTTCGCCAGTGCGATGGCGAAGCCCAGCATCATGCCCACGGAAGCGATCGAGAGCGTCTTTTTCATCGAGTTTTGGGAATTCATCAGAAATTCTCCTTCGGTTATTGAGAACCGGGGAGTGCAACCGATGTGCCCTTAGCCCGCCTGTTGGCTGATCGCTCTTTGATAGAGCCCGGTCACTTCGGCCGTGGCGATGACGAAGGGCGCGATCTTGTCGAGAAGGACCTCGCGCGTCGCGCGCGTGGGGATCATGGGGATCTCGGCCAACGCGTAGAGGCGGAAAGTGTACCGGTGAGGGTTGGCGCCGATCGCCGGACAGGGGCCGCTGTAGCCCAGCTTTCCGTAACCGTTCACGCCCTGACGGATTCCGTTAGGCAAGGTCTCCTGTGGCGGGATTCCGGTCGGAAGGTGCTGAAGCCCGGCCGGGATGTTGAAGATCACCCAGTGCGTGAACGCTTCTCCGGCGGCCGCGTTACGCCCCTCGGCGCCCCGGCTCTCGGCGACGAGCGCGTAGCAGAGAGTGCCCGGAGGCGCGTCTCTCCAGCGCAGCTCCGGCGACGAGTTGTCGAAATCGCAGGTGTAGCGAGGATCGAAAAAGCCGTTGTTCCCGATCGAGTCCGTGATGAGAATCATGGGCCGCAAACTACAGAAGCCGCGGCGCACACTTCAATATGCGTCAGGTCAGCTACATCGTGGCGGGCGGCTCGCTGCCTGGGCCGGGCTCGGCGGGCTTCGACTCGTCTTCTTCCTCGTCGTCCTCTTCCTCGCCCTCGCCGACATGCTTCATGCGGCCGAGCGGCTTGGTCATGCGGCTGCGGCCCTCGATCTCTCGGCATTCCTTCGCGCGGACGCGACGAAGTGTGTAGTCCATGCGCGGCACGCGGCGGTCGATGAGCTTTTCCTCGAGCTTGCCGTTCTCGAACTCGGCGACGAAGACGCTTTCCTGAAGAGATGTCCTCTTGCGCTTGCGGGGGATCCGCTCTTTCTGGAAAGCGACGTAGACGTCGCCCTTGCCGGCCAGGCACTTGCCGAAGAACGCCCTCGATTCGACGATCACCATCCGTGTCTTCGAGTCGATGATCTTGCCCGGGTAGACGAAGGTCGATTGCCGGCCGACTCCCGGCCGGACCAGATAGATCGAGCGGTCCTGGCCGCACGTCTTGCACGGATCGGCGGCGAGCAGGAAGTAGGGATGGCCCGCGCCGGCCGAGAGGTTTCCGAGGGGCACGATGTCGACCAAATCGGTCTTGATCGGCGCCGGTAGGGCCTCTCCACCCTGCGGGCCGTCCGATTTAAAGAACACGGTCCCGTTCTCGATGCGCTCGATCTCGAGCGCCGCCCGGGCCGGGGTGCCCGCGAGACCGGCGGCCAAACCGATTGATGCCAATAACTTCAACAAGATGCAGCGTTTTGCGTTCATGTGCTATAGAGAGGGGGAGTTTGGACCCTCGAGGGTCTTCCTAAAGCGTCGCAGAGAGGTTTCCCTATGTCGACTGAAGTTTACGTCTCGCTCGAATTCACTCCGAATCCCAACACCTTGAAGTACTCCGTGAACCGGGAGCTCGTGGATCGCGGGGCCGTCAACTTCATCAAGAAGGAAGACGCGGATCGCCGCTCGCCCCTGGCCTCGAAGCTTTTCGCCATCCCGGGCATCGCCGGCGTGATGATCGGCCGCGGTTTCGTCACGGTGACCAAGACCGAGGAAGGCGACTGGGACGTCGTCCACAAGTCGACCTCCACGACCATCGAGGAGCACCTCAAGAAGAACGAGCCGGTGCTGAGCGCCGAAACTTCCACCGACGACGGCCATAAGGCCGGCGGCGGCGAGATCGAGCAGAAGATCCGCGACATCCTCGACAACGAGATCCGTCCCGCGGTCGCGATGGACGGCGGCGACATCACTTTCGAGAAGTACGAGGACGGCGTCGTTTACCTTTACCTGCAGGGCTCCTGCAGCGGCTGCCCGAGCTCGACGATCACGCTCAAGCAGGGCATCGAAACCCGTCTCCAGGAAGCGATTCCTGAGATCAAGGAAGTGGTCTCGGTCTGATGGCGAAGCGCAAGCTGGGTGGTGCCGGACTTGTCGCTCTCCTGATCGCCTCGGTCGCCGCCTCTTCGTGCGCGACTTCACCGACCGGCCGCAAGCAGCTCATGCTCGTGGGTGATTCCACGATGAACGAGCAGGGCGCGGCGGCGTTCGCCGAGATGAAGGCGAAGATCCCGACCGAGCAGAATCCCGCTCTCAATGAGTATGTCCGCTGCATCACCATGCCGTTGACGCGCCAGGTGGGCGATCAGCTCGAGGTGAAGAACTGGGAAGTCGTCGTTTTCAAGGACGACACCGCGAACGCGTTCGCGCTTCCGGGCGGAAAGATCGGCGTCCACACGGGCATCCTCAAGGTCGCGAAGACCGACGGGCAGCTGGCCGCGGTCCTGGGCCACGAGGTGGGCCACGTGATCGCGCGCCACGGCGCCGAGCGCGTCTCGCAGGCCATTACCGCGCAGGGACTCATGATCGGCGCGGGCGTGGCGATGAAGGACAACCCGAACGCGGGACTTCTTCTCGGCGCACTCGGCGTCGGCGCGCAGTTCGGCGTGCTCATGCCGTTCGGCCGCAAGCAGGAAAGCGAATCCGACGTCATCGGGCTCGACCTCATGGCGAAAGCCGGCTTCGATCCGCGCGAAAGCGTCGAGCTCTGGAAGAACATGGCCGCCGCCGGCGGGCCGAATCCGCCTCAGTGGCTTTCCACGCATCCTTCGCACGAAACCCGCCAGCGCGACCTGAACGCGCGCATGCCCGAGGCGATGGGCCACTATCAGGACGCGCAAGCCAAAGGGCGGAAACCCGTCTGCCGGCGGCCGTGATTACGGATCGAACTTGCCGCCGCGGACGGTGCGGCCCTGGTTCGACTTGCGCTTGATGAAGAAGGGCTTGATGCGTCCTTCATCCTCGTCGGATGCGCTGAGGTCCGCTTCTTCCTCCGCGGACTCGTCCTCTTCGGCGGCTTTCACGACGCGTTTCTTGGCCCGCGCCTTCGCCAGGTCGCGCTTCGAGCTCGCGGCCGCGGGCTCGCGCGCGGATTCGTTGT
>CAYZKI010000132.1:0-2490 GCA_964478745.1 uncultured Bacteriovoracaceae bacterium | reverse complement strand
TTGAGCGCGGTGGCCAGCTCGCCGACCTCGCCCGGCGCCTTGAGCGAGGGCCGGATGGCCGTCCGGATAAAGCTGCTTCGGCTCGCCTTCGGTTCTGAAGGCGACCATGGGCTTCGCGAGCCCGTTGTTCGAGATCACGACCTTGTCGTACTCGTCCGCGGTCGGATCGCGGTACACATTGAATCCTTCGCGCAGGTCGATTCCGAGGATCGCGCGGCGGACGAGCTGCTCGGCCGGCTGGGTGTCGAAGCGGTATCCGATCACCATCACCTTCTCCTTGCTGCCCGGTTTCTTGTCGAGCTTGAGAGCCAGTCCCTTCAGGCTTCCCGCGGGGTAGACGTGGATCTCGAGGTTGCCTTCCCACTCGATGACATCCACGCGCTTTCCGGATTTCCCGGTGCCGTCGAGGCGGTCGAACTTCGGGTCGGGATCGTGCGCGCCCGCGAGCGCGAGGTTCGCGCTGATCGCGAACGCGGTGGCAAGGCTCAGGACCAGGGCAACGGAGCGCTTCGTTCTGAACATTTTTTCAGAGTACCGTCCAAAGTTTTGACGCGGAATGAGTCGGCCCCGACACAGCCTTGATTGATTCTCGGCGTCAATCGAAGGGGCCCTGTCGTAAGGCCGGGGAAGCAGGAGGAAAATCCTTCCGATTTTTTCGCGAAACTTTTTTCGGGTACGCTCGTTCTACTCAGTGCTGGAGGGGAGAAATCATGATTACCGCACGCAGAACCGCAGAATTCCTGCTTCTCTCGACTTCGCTTGCCGCGATGATGGTCCTTTCGGGCTGTGGCAAGGATTCATCCGACATCCAGGAGCTCGGCCAGCAGGTCGGCGACGTCATGGCCTCCATCGACGAGGCGGGTGGAAGCGGCGGATCGCTCGCCATGTCGGAGATGGGCCATCGCGCGGTGTTCGCGCGCCTTGCGCCGGCGGACGTCCGTGAATCGTGGATCGATGAGCTGATCGCGCCGACGGCGTACGCCTTGGGCTGCCATTCGTCGAGCACCTTCAGCTCTTGCACCAACAACCAGATCGTCCGCACCTTCGGCGGCTGCAATATCGGGTCGGTTCAGCTCGACGGCACGGTCAGCCTGACCTGGAGCGATGCCTCGGTCGACAATACCTGCCAGCTCGCGGCCGTGGGCCATTCGATCACCCGCGTGCCGAGCTTCACGCTGACCGGCCGCCGCGGCGCGACCCTTACAGTGTCCAAGACGGGGACTGTCGGCCAGCGCGTGACGGTGACCGGCGTGAACCAGTTCGAATTCACGAATGACGGCATCCGCCGCGTGTTCGCATCGGGCGGAACGACTCTCATGGACTTCTCGACGGAAACCACGTCGGCGATCCAGGTCACAGGCCAGAGCCGCGTGAACCGCATCCTGAACGGCGGCAACCTGCGCGTGACCAACAACCAGTCCGGCGTCAGCTGCGACTTCACGCCGAGCGACGTCCGCTGGAACCTCAACTGCAACTGCCCGATCTCAGGCTCGTGGAGCGCGAGCTGCTCGGACGGCAGGTCGGCCACCCTGACCATGACCGGTTGCGGAAAGGCGAGCCTCAGCCTGGGCGACGAGAGCGAGTCCTTCGAGTTCGATCGCTGCTACGGTATTTAGTTTTTCGAGGAGAGTCAGTCAGTCGTTTCCGAAACCCGTTCTGCCAAAATCTGACAAGTCTCCGAAGGGGCATGATGCCTCTGAGAGGCCCGGCTGGAGGGATGCCAGTCGGGCCTTTCTCTTTTTGATTGCTGAGGGCGCGGGCCGCCTCGCCAACTCGCCCGTCCGCGCCGGCCCGACCGGAAGGGCGCCTGGCGTGAGTCCGGCATTGCCGCCCCGACCCCCGAACGAGCGTCTCCCCTTGACACCGGCCCTCGCCATCCGCGAATACTCGGTCTATGGCTCAAAAGTTCGCCTTTTCGATGCAGGGAGTGGGGAAGATCTATCCTCCGAACAAGCAGGTGCTTCGCGACATCTACCTGTCGTTTTATTACGGCGCGAAGATCGGCGTTCTCGGCCTGAACGGGGCGGGCAAGTCGACGCTTCTCAAGATCATGGCGGGCGAGGAGAAGAACTTCAACGGAGAGGCCAAGCCGAGCGACGGGATCACGGTCGGTTTCCTCCATCAGGAGCCTAAGCTCGATGACACGAAGACGGTGAAAGAGAACGTCCAGGACGGCATGGGCGACGTCGTGAAGTGGCTGCGCCGGTTCGAGGAGATCGGCAACGAGTTCGCGAGCCCGGACTTCGACGCCGACAATATGGAGAAGCTGCTCGCCGAGCAGGCCGAGCTCCAGGAGAAGATCGAGCACGCCAACGGCTGGGACCTCGACCGCACGCTCGAGATCGCGATGGACGCCTTGAGGCTCCCGCCGCCGGACCAGCCCGTGAAGCATCTCTCGGGCGGTGAGCGACGCCGCGTGGCCCTGTGCCGCCTGCTCCTTCAGAAGCCCGACATCCTCCTGCTGGACGAGCCGACCAACCATCTCGACGC
>CAYZKI010000131.1:0-8371 GCA_964478745.1 uncultured Bacteriovoracaceae bacterium | reverse complement strand
GGCTGCAATAGGAAAATCTCCGGCGGCTGTTTCCGCGGAAAGCATCACGGCATCGGTGCCATCGGCGATGGCCGTCGCCACATCGGTTACTTCCGCCCGTGTGGGAAGGGAATGCGACACCATGGATTCGAGCATCTGGGTCGCCGTGATCACCGGGACGCCGAGCTCGTTGCATGAGTGGATGAGCTTCTTCTGGACGATCGGGACGCGCTCGGCGCCGATCTCGACGGCCATGTCCCCGCGGGCCACGAGCAGTCCATCGGTGATCTCGACGATCGAATCCATGTACTCGATGGCCTCTTCGCGCTCGATCTTGGCGACGACCAGCGGCGGGTCGTTCGTCACCTTGCGCATGCGCTCCTTGAGGTTCTCGATGTCGTGCATCGTCCGGACGAAGGAGAGCGCGACGGCGTCGACGCCCTGGCTCAGGCCGAACTTGAGGTCCTCGAGGTCCTTGTCGGTCAGGCAGGGGATGGAAAGAGGGGTGCCGGGAAGGTTCATCCCCTTGTGAGAGGTGAGCTTTCCGCCCACTTCGACCTCGACGACGATCTCGGGAGCCTCGACCTGCGTGACGCGGGTCTGGATCTTCCCGTCGTCGAAAAGGATGCGTGCGCCCTTTTCGGTATCGACGGCGATGGCCTGGGCGATCTCCGCGGAGATGGGGATCGGCCGGCGGCCGTGAGTCGAAAGGCGCGGCGTCGCGCCTTCCGGATAGAGGAGGACGATGTCGCCCGACTTGAGGTCGATGCCTTCGGGCGGGAGCTTGCCGGCGCGAAGCTTGGGTCCCTGGAGGTCCTGCATGATCGCGACGGGCTTGTTCGCCTGCTTCGCCGACTCGCGCACCGCGCGAACCAGGCCCGAGTGGAACTCGTGCGTCCCGTGACTGAAGTTCAGCCGGGCGACGTCGAGTCCATCGAGGATGAGGCTATGAATCCGTTCGGGGGTGTTGGAGGCGGGCCCCAGGGTGCAGACGATCTTAACTCTTCTTTTGGATAAGGAGGGCATTGGAACGCTTTAATTTCTCCAGGCTATCTTCGTAATTTTCGGTGATCCGTTTCTCGCGTTCCTTGTTGGTCATCTCAAGCTGGGCAATTCGCTGGTCATACGACCGGGCTTGTTCATCCAGTGCCTGCTTGGTTTGGCGTTCGGCGTCGCGAGTAGTCTTTGCGGCTTCGGCTTTCACCTGCTCCAGCTGAGCCTCGAACTGGAGCTTCTGATCCGCGATCTTGCGATCGTACTCACGAACTAACTCATTTTGCTGCTGGACGAAAGTTCTATGTGCCATCCGCGACTTGAACTCGTGATCCTGGCGCTGGGCGGCAAGGCGGTTCGAAGCCTCGTCCTTGAGCGTCTGGATGATCTGCTCGTACTCGTGACGCTGCCTCTCGAGGCTCTGGGCGTAGGTGCGCGAGAAACTTTCCTGCTGCCGGTCCTGGTCGATGCGCGCCGATCGGAGAGCGAGCTCCTTCTGGTACTCCGTCTCCTCCATCTGATTCTGCGCGTCCTGGAGCAGGCGCTGCGTGTCGCTCGCACTGTCGCGCGTCAGGCGGGTCTGGCGGTCCTCGGAGTCGCGCACGGTGCTCTCCAGACGGTCGCGGTAGTTGCGATGGATGCTCTCCTCGGAGCGGCGGTTGCGCCTGATCTCCTCCTCAAGCGTCTTGCCGATCTCGCGGCTCACGCTGTTGCGCACGGCTTCCTCGGCGGCGGGGGAGATGTCCGAGGAGTCGCTGGAGGTGGAGCGGCGCTGGAGCTCGCGCTCGAGCGATGAGATGCGCTCGCCGTCGGAGATCTTCTGGTTGGCCATCGTGATCTGGTAGGCGCGCGCCTGGTTGTGGAGCGCCTTCTCGCGATCGCTCGACGCCTGGCTCAGGGCCTGGTCGAGCCGGTCGCCGGCCATCTCGTTCTCGCGCTGGCGGCGAAGCTCCAGGGCGTCGTGTTCCTTGCCGAAGGATTCCTGGAGGTCTTTCCGGTTCAGCTGCTCCGTGCGGTTCTGGTCGGCGATGACCTTGGCGAAGTGGAGGTCCTTCTCCTTCAGCGTGCGGTCCTGCAGGTGAGCGAAATAGGAATCGGATTCCTTGGCCTGCTGGTGGAGCTTCTCGATCTCGCGCTGGTAGCTGTCCTGCATGATCTGCGTCTTGGTGCGGTAATCGTCCTCGAGCTCGCGGTACGCCGCGGATCGGCCTTGGCTGACTTCCTTGCCGTACATCCGCTCGTGCTCGAGGATCTCCGACATCTGGTCCCGGAGCTGGCGGTTCCCGCGCAGGTGGGTCTCGTTGGTCTTGTGGACGGCGTCGGTGAGCGCGTGGTCGTGAAGGCGTTCGCGGGCCACCCATTTCTGCTCGTGGTTCTTCTCGGTCTGGGCCAGCTGATGCTTGTGCGAGCGGTCCATGTCCTCGAGCGCCTTGATCGCGCGGCGCCTCTCGGTGTTGAGCTCGTGCTGGTTCTCGCGCTCCATCTCGTCGATCTTCTCGTGCGACTTGTCCTGAATCTCGCGGATCTCCTCGGAACTGCGGCGCGCGCGCTCCTCGGCCGCGGCGCTCATGCGCTCCTGGTGCTCGCGGAGCTGCTGATCCATCTTCTCCTGCTGGGCCACGTGCTGCTCCTGCGTGCGTGCCGAGTACCCGTCGGTGGAGTCCTCATAGGCCGCCTTGATGTGCTTCATCTCCTGGCGGTGGGCGCGGTCCTGGGCGGCGAGCTGCTCCTTCAGGACGTCGGCCTCCTGGCCGTTGGAGCGGCCCAGGCGGTCATAGCCTTCCTTCTTGATGCGCTTCACTTCGGCTTCGGCCGCCGCGCGCTCGTTGCGGACGGTCTCGTTCGCGGAATCCTTGACCTTGTTGACGGTGCGATCGAGCTGTTCCTCGCGGCGCGCGTTGTTCTCCGCCTGGTTGGCTTCCATGCGGGCCTCGCGCTGCTCCTGCTTCTCGCGGGCGCGCTTCGCCTGCTCGTTCAGCTCGTCCTCAAGCTCCGAGATCTGCTTGTGATAATAGCTGTAACCGCCGTCGCCCGGACCTGAAACGCTTGCCATCGGATAGGCCTCCGCTTCCTATAATTTTGGCACCATTATAAGGAAGGCGAAGCGGGCAATGTTTGCCGGGCGTGAGCCCGGTCAGGGATCTGTCACTGTCTCGAGCGCCCTAGTCCAGCTCGCCGTCGGCCTCGAGCTCGTCGGGCGAGCCCGGGGGCGCGGGGGGCGGGCCATCCATGCCGGTATCGAAGCCGCCGCCCGAGTCGAAGCCGCCGCCGATCGCCTGCTGGGTGCGGCGCTCCTCGAGCATCGCGAGCTTCATGCGCATGAAGATGATGCGGCCGATGCGGTAAAGAAGGGTGTTCTCCTCGATGGCGTTGGTTTCGACGCGGTGAAAGCCCTCGAGCACGTCGCGGGAAACCACCTGCTCCTTGCGGACGCTGACCTTGACCGAAGGCTTGCCCTCGTACGCTCCCTGCGCGACGGTCACGCGGAAGCGGTACTGGGTCTTCAGATAAGTGTCCGTGGTGCCGTAGGAGTCGATCAGGTTCTTCTCGGCGGTGTTGTCCACCCAGCGGGTCTGGATGAAGCCCGCTTCGCGGTTCGAGACGTCGAGGCGGCTGTTCTTGAGGGCGTCGAGCACGGCCTGCCAGGCGGTATTGAAGTCCGAGCGGTAGATGCGGCTGAAGCCCTGGTCGGTCTCGCCGCCCAGGCTCCGCCGGTAGGGGCCCGTGCACGAGGACGCGGCAAGGGCAAGGCCCAGAGCGGCCAAGACGAGTTGCGATCGTACCCGGGTGCGCGCGCGCATCCTTTCCATTGTGGACCGGGCCGAACCTCGCGGCAAGGAGCGCCGCCTAGAAGTTTCCGGCGTTCCTGCTGAACGCCTCGAGCGTGTGCAGCGCGGTCTCGCCGCGGAACGCGCGCTCGGAGAAGCTCCGCCCGAGCTCCAGGTTGAGCAGCACGTAGGCGCTTCCCGCCGCCGGCGTCACCGTCATTTTTCCGACGGAAGGAAGCGAGTAGATCTCCTGGAGCCGCTCGCCGGTCGCGCCGTCGTCGACGAGCGCGAGAGCGATGCCGGTTTTCGGCGCCTGCACCGCGATCGCCCGGCTGCCCGCGGCGGGTGCCGCCGGAGGCGCAGGAAGGCTCGCGGGCGAGATCACCGAGGCGGCGGTCGCGCTCAGCAGGCCCGAGAGCAGCTTGCCCTGCTCGGGAATGGCGAGCGTGAGCACGTACGACGCCGCTTCTCCCGCCGTGCCCCTGGCCGGCGCGACGAGCTGGATGGGCGCGGCCTTGCCTCTGTTCGCGGCTTCGCGCGCGAGCTTCACGTCCGTCGGGATGAGCTCGGTTCGGTCACCGTTCAGGTCGAGAAAGTTCACCGCGAGCACGTCCGCATCGAACGGAGGAACCGGGGCGACGACGCTCGGGCCGGCGGCGAGCGTCAGTGGGGCCTTGAGGTCCAGCCGGAAGTCGGAGGCGGGGAGCGCGAACGGGGCGGTCACGCCCAGCGCGCGGAAGCGGGTCTTGTTCAGGAGCTTGAGGCCGTCGCTCCCGTTGAAGATCGCGTCGGTCGCGGAGACCTCGCCCTGGATCGCCGTCAGGCGGATGGGGCTTCCGGGATCGGCCGCTATCGGGAGCCGGTACTCGGGCTTGTTCAGGCGGATGCGCCCGACCAGGAGCGTGACTCTCTGATCGGGGAATACGAGGTTGGAGGGGATCTTGCGCTCGCCGAAGACGTCGATGACGTCTTTCTCCTTCGAAATGAGCGCGTCGACGCTGAAGCCGAGCAGGTCGGAGGCGCTGAGCGACGAGAAGACCAGGCCGGCCTGGATCCCCTTGGGCTTCGTGGGCCAGCTCTGGATGACGCCGGTGGCGCGGACGGGATTCGGAGCGGTGACGGCCCTGGGGCCGAGCTCGACGCGGACCGCGACGCCCGGCTTGAGGAACACCGTCGTGGTCGCGTAGCCCGCGGCGGAGAGGTCGACGCGATAGGCGGAAGCGGCGTTCAACCCGGCGAACTGCGCCAGGCCGGCAGGATCGGTGAGCCCCGCCGACGAGGCTCCCGTGCCGTCCAGCGACTCGACATCGACCGCGACGCCCGCGAGCTCGAGGCCGGTGGTCCGGTCGTGCGCGCGGATCGCGAGCGAATCGGGCGCGGCTGCGGGCTGAATGCTGAGATTCAGGCCCCGGCCCGAAGCCTGCGCTTGAGCGGTGAGCGCCAGGCTCAAGAACAAAAATACGCGGAATTCTCGAAGAATTCGCATGATCGCCTCCGTGCGGTCCAGCAGGCAGCTTAAAGAAAGGCGTTGCGCTTTGTCAACGCGCGTTGCACAACTCAGAGACATGGCGGAACAGAAGATCGACATCCTCACGGAGGTTCGCCGGGTCCTGCGTATGGAGGGCGAGGCGATCCTCGCCTCGGTCGAACGCCTCGCTTCGGGCGCGCATGCCGACGCGCTCGCGCGGGCGGTCGGGATCCTTCGCGGCGCGCTCGATCAGGGCGGGAAGATCGTCGTCACGGGCGTCGGGAAGTCCGGCAAGGTCGGGCAGAAGATCGCCGCGACTCTCTCGAGCACCGGCTCGCTCGCCGTCTTCCTCCATCCCACCGAGGGCCTGCACGGCGATCTCGGCGTGGTTTCGCCCAAGGACGCGATCCTGGCCCTCAGCTACACCGGCAATACGGAGGAGCTCGCGCGCCTCTTTCCTTCGCTCAAAGCGCTCGGGGTTCCCATCGTCTCGATCTGCGGCAGCGGCCAGTCGAAGCTCGCTCAGAGCTCGGACGCCTGGATCGACGGCTCGGTCGAGCGCGAGGCATGCCCGCACAATCTCGCTCCGACGACGAGCACGACGCTGGCTCTCGCGCTCGGGGACGCGATCGCCGTCGCTCTCATGCAGCTTCGCGACTTCGACCAGAAGGCCTTCGCGCAGAATCACCCGGGAGGCTCGCTCGGGCGGAAGCTTCACCTCAAGGTCTCGGACGTCATGCACAGCGGAGCCGCGGTCGCGACGGTCGCGCCCGGAAGCTCGATGGAGGAGGTGGTCGTCGAATCCACGCGCAAGAAGCTCGGCGCCGTCCTCGTGATCGAGGGCCGCAGGCTTCTCGGCATCATCACCGATGGCGACCTGAGGCGCGCGCTCCAGCACAAGGAGAAGTTCTTCGGCCTGAAGGCCGAGCAGGTCATGACCCGCTCGCCGATCACGGTGAGCGAGGAGGCCATGGCCACCGAGGCGCTCCAGCTGATGGAAAACCGGCCCAGTCAGATCGCGGTTCTTCCCGTGGTGGCGGCGGGCGGCGCCGGGGAGTGGGTCGGACTCGTGAGGCTCCATGATCTCATCAGCTCGTTCTAAATTCGGCGGCTCCTCCCAAGAGCCGGAAGAATGCGAAAAATGCGGAGGCCCGCTCGCTCTTCGCCAGAAAGCGCCTTATCCTGTCCTCACGCACGTCTTGTTCGGGGTGAGCTTCGCGTTGTTCTTCTTTCTTTATGAACGGGTGCAGCATTACCGGCCGATCATCTGGGTGTGGACGGCGGTGCAACTGATCCTCGGCGCGATGCTGATCGTGCAGAGGCGGCACTCGCGCAAGAGAGTTTTACGTTGCATCCGCTGCGACACGACTCTAGACTAAAATCGCCTTTAAAATTCAACTGCCTATTGGAGGCTCCGTCCCTATGAAACCCCGTAAGCTTTCGTCTTCCGCTTTGGCCGCCGGCGTCGCAGCTGTCGCCATGCTTGCCGTGGTGATGTCGTCGTGCACGAACTCGCAGGCCAAGCCGAAGCCCAACTACATCATCAAGGATGCTCCGCGCGCGGGTGTCGTCGCAAAGATCAACGGCGAGGAAGTCACCGAAGAGCAGCTCATCGGTGAGGACAAGATGGAGTTCTTCGAGCTCGAAAAGCGGGCTTACGAGCTTCGCATGGACAAGCTGAACAAGCTCGTCCAGGACCGCCTGATCGGCGAGGAGGCGAAGAAGGCCAACCTCAGCACCGAGGAGTACATCAACAAGAAGGTCCTCGGCGGCGAGATCAAGATCTCCGACAAGGAGATCGACAAGTTCATCAAGGAAAAGCGCATCCCCGAGCAGCAGGTCAACGCTCAGATCAAGGATCGCATCAAGGAATACCTCAAGTCGCAGAAGCGCCAGGACGCCTTGAACGCCTACATGGCGAAGCTGACCAAGTCGAAGCCGGTCGAGGTCTACTTCAAGAAGCCGAAGACCTCCGTCGTCGTCGAAGTGGGTGAAGGCACCCCGACCTGGGGTTCCGACAGCGCGAAGGTCAAGATCATCGAGTTCTCGGACTTCCAGTGCCCGTTCTGCAGCAAGGCCGCCGAAACGGTCAACGAGCTGAAGAAAAAGTACGGCAAGAAGGTCCAGATCGCCTTCCGTCACTATCCGCTGCCGAACCACCCGGATGCGCGTCCGGCGTCCGAAGCCTCGATGTGCATCAACGAGCAGAGCACGGACAAGTTCTGGAAGTTCCACGACGAGGTCTTCAAGAACCAGCAGAAGATGTCGGCCGCGGACCTCGAGGGCTACGCCAAGGCCGTGGGCGCGAACATGGACAAGTTCAAGGAGTGCGTCTCTTCGAAGAAGTACGCGGCCAAGGTCCAGGCTGACATGGAGTATGGCGAGAAGGTGGGCGTTCGCTCCACCCCGAGCTTCTTCATCAACGGCCAGATCGTGGCGGGCGCGCTTCCGCTCGAAGCTTTCTCGGAAATCATTGACGAAGAGCTCGAGTCCGCGAAGTAATCTCCGCGTTTGAGAGCATCAGGAAGGGGGGGAGCTTTCGCTCTCCCCCTTTTTGTTTTTGCACGTGACCACGGAGGAGAATCGATCATGAAGGTGAACAAACTTCATCGGGGAAGGCTCATCGACCATGTCCAGATCGTGGCAAGCGATCTGGAGGCCACGAAGCGGTTCTACAAGGCCGTTTTCGAGGCGTTGGAGATCCCGATGGGGGGCGAGGGGCCCGAGTTCTTCTGGTGCGACGAGCTGTTCGTCAGCTCGACGAGGCTGGATCCGCGCAATGCGCTGGCGCCGATCGGGCCGATGCACCTGGCCTTCCAGGCGCGCGATCGGGCTATGGTGGAGCGTTTTCACAAGGCGGGCCTGGCCGCGGGAGCGACGGATGACGGAGCCCCGGGAGAGCGCGCGCACTACCATCCGGGCTACTACGCAGCGTTTCTGATCGACCCGGACGGCAACTACATCGAGGCCGTCTTCCACGGTCCAGCCAATCGCTCGGCGGAATCGGTCGAACTGACCTGGTCCGATTGAGCCGCCCGAGCGGCGCGTGGGCGCGCGCGCAGCCGGTTGTGGTTCGCGCAGAGCAGGCGCAGGTTCTGGGCGCTCGTTTCGCCTCCGAGCGCGTAGGGAAACGCGTGATCAAACTGCAGGTGGCGCGTTTCGG
>CAYZKI010000130.1:1362-8421 GCA_964478745.1 uncultured Bacteriovoracaceae bacterium | reverse complement strand
CTGCCGGTGGTGGCGACGACCCTGGGCGGCTCGGTCGACTCGTTCAGGAAGAAACTCATCAGCCAGAGGTTGAACTTCGGCGCGGCGGCCGGAAGCAGGGGCTCCGAGAGCGAGAGCCTGCGGTGGAACGTCCGCGTGCCCCAGTCGCCGATCTGAAGCTTTCCGAAATACTCGCGCGCCCAGCGCGAGCCCATCTCGAGCACGGCCTTGTCCTGCTCGATCAGCGCCCAGTCGCCGGTCGTGGGCAGCCCGCAGGGGGCGTACTTCTCTCCGGCGGCGATCCCGCAGGCGCCCGAAGCCGGGCCCGCGCCGAGCTCGATGGCGCGCAGCGGGCCTTTCAAGGGCCAGCGGAAGCCCAGGCGGTGCAGCTCTCCCCAGACCGCGGCCGCGCGGTAGAGGTTCGGAGGCATGAAATAGAGGAAGTAGGCCAGGCGCCGATGGGCAGGATTGGAGCCCTGTTTCCAGTAAGGGTCCAGGCCTGCCGCCGCGTCGGCGGGACGGTTCGGGTCGGTCTGGCGGTTGAAGGTCGAGGACAGACGGGTCACGTGCGGCACGATGGACCGGCTCAGGTACCGTACCGAGAGGAGCGATTCCGCGTCGGGGAGGAGCTTTTCGCGGACCGCGAAGTCCGCGATCCAGCTTTGGAATTCCTCGCCGAACGCGCGTGAGAGTGCAGCAGGGACACGCATGAATGCGCCCTTTGTCCCACAATCTTTCTCGCAATGACAGGGGGGTGTGCGCTAGCGTTTCAACCGTGAGTACGTCCGCGAACACCCCGTGCGTGCTTGTCCTGGGCCGCACGCCCCTTTCCCTGCGAGTTGCCCGCCAGATGGAGGATCTTGGCCTGCAGACGGCCGTCCTCGACTCCGTCCCGGCGCCCGCTCTGCCGGCCGGAAAGGGCGCGCTCAAGCGCTGGCTCGACTCGCGGATCTCGAGGCTCGTGCTGCGCGATCCGCAGTCGCCGATCTGGATTCACCCGTCGGATTCGTTGTGGGCCGACCGCCCCGAGCTCGTGACGCTCGCCGAGGAGCTCGGCATCCGCGTGGTCGCCCCGCCGCTCAAGACTCTGTCGCTCCTGGGCGACCGCCTGACCTGGCTCAATCACGCGGCGGAGGCGCTCGAGATCCCGACGCTCGTCCTTCCGGGCGAGCCCTCGAGCTCGGTGGCGGAGTTCCAGCGGCGGATCGAGGAGCGCTCGCTCAAGTTCCCGTTCGTGCTCCGTTCCGTGCGCGCGAGCGGAAGGCTCGGGTGCAGGGTCATCCGCCACGCCGACGAGCTCGGGCAGAACGTCCCGCTGTGGATCGAGCAGCACCGGCTCAACATCGGCGAGGTGCTCCTATTCACCGAGAAGTGGCTCGAGGGCACCCGCCGCGTCTCGATCCCGTTCTGCCGCTTCACCGGCGGGCACATGACGATCTTCACGGAAAGCGACATCTCGCTCCAGTGCAGCTTCGAGCGCTCGATCACGTTCTGCCCGGCCGAGAGCCTCGATGCGGGCGCGCTTGCGACGATGCGAGAGTGGACGCGCAAGCTCGCGGAAGCTTCCGCGTTCGTGGGCGTCGGAGCCTTCGAGTTCGTCGTCGACGGCGCGCGCGCGTATCTCGTGGACCGCGTGCCGGGGCTGACCAGCGACATCGGCGCCTGGGAAACCGTCGATCACGTCCGCGCCGCCGACTGGCAGCTTGCCGCCCTCGAGACGTCCTGGGCGCCGTCTCCGATGGAAGCGAAGACCGGGACGCCGCAAGTGGCGATCTCGATGAACATCGTGGCCGAGCATCCGATCATCCACCTTCCGCAGCCAGGCCTCGTCCTCGAGACGAGCGATCGCTGGATCTGGCGGGGCGGGGGCACTTCGGCGGAGTTCACCCTGGCCGCCGAGCAGGGGCAGCCCGCCTCCGGGCTGATCGGCACGCTCGTGGCGTCGGCCCCGGAGACCAGGCGCGCGGCGACGCTGCTACGCGGGATCCTCGAGGAAACCTGGATCGCGGGCCAGGTGCAGACGAACGAGCGCTTCCTCCACGAGATCATGAACCATCCCTGGGTCCGCGAAGGCATCTTCCACTGCGACTTCGTCGACGAGGAGTTCCTGCCGGCGATCCGGCCGCCGGCGCCGCTCGCGCGCGTCTTCGCCGCGATCGCTGAGACGCTGGACCAACCGGAGCCGGAGCTCCGGGGTTCCGGAACGGGCTGGGTGGTCGGTGACCAGAAGTGCCCGTCGGCGGGACTCGAGCCGATCGCATGGGTCACGCCGCCTTCGATCAAGGAAGCTCACGGGCTGAAGAGCCTGAGCGGGATGCTGACTCTTCCCGACGGTCGCCGGGTCCGCGTCCTCGCTTATCCGATGGCCCGCGGCCGGTGGATCATCCGCGTGGGGCTGTGGAGCCTTCAGGTCAGGAGGCTCAGACCCGGTGCCTCGCGCATGCGCTCGCTCGTTCCGGGAACCATTCATTCGATCCTCTATCGCGAAGGAGTGGCGATCCCGGCCCATTCGCACGCGCTGATCGTGGAATCGGGCGGGACCCTGGTGGCGCACGCGTTCCCGCGCGAGGCCAAGGTCGATCGCTGGCGGGTGAGGGCGGGCGACGCCGTCCAAGCGGGCGATGAGCTGGCGGAAGTCGCACCCATCGGCTAGCATCAGCCTATATGCCCAGCTATTCCCGCAAAGTGGACGTTCCAGGAAGATCCGCGCAAGAGCTCTACGACAAGGTCGCCGCCGACATCGAGCGGTTCCTCGGCAAAGCCAACCTGCCCGTGCAGATGGATATCGACCGCGATCCGGCCAAGCGCGAAGTACGGGTGAAGTCCTCGATGTTCTCGGCGACCCTGAGCTGCCGGGAATCGCAGCTCGTTCTCGATGGCACGCTGAGCCTTCTTGCCATGCCGTTCCGCTCCAAGCTCGACGAAGGGATCGACAAGTGGCTGGCCAAGGCGTTCCCCTCCAAAGCCCAGGCGTAAGCAAGAGCCCGGGAATCGCGCGCGCCGCGGGCCTCATGGGCCTGGCGACGCTGATCAGCCGCGTGCTGGGCCTCGTGCGCGAGCAGGCCTTCGCCATCCTCTTCGGCGCCGGGCACGCGACGGACGCGTTCAACGTCGCCTTCCGCATCCCCAACCTCCTTCGTGACCTCTTCGCCGAGGGCGCCATGAGCGCGGCGCTCGTGCCGACGTTCACGCGCGCGCGCGTCGAGCAGGGCGACCGCCGCGCCTGGCGCGTCGCGGGTCTCGTCTTCCGCGTGCTCTTCGTCGGAGTGAGCGTCCTGTCCGTGCTGGGCATGCTGTTCGCTCCGGAGCTCGTCGGGCTCTACGCCTCCGCGTTCCGCGACGTGCCGGGCAAGTTCGAGCTCACCGTGAGCATGACCCGGATCATGTTCCCGTTCTTCCCGCTCGTGGCGCTTGCCGCGGCCTACATGGCGGTCCTGAACTCGTGTGGCGCGTTCTTCATCCCGGCGTTCGCGTCGGCGCTGTTCAACGTGGCCTCGATCGTCGTCGGCGTGGCGACGGCGCTGATCCTCTTCGAGAAGGGCCCCGCCTGGGGAATCGAGCCGATCCAGGGCATGGCGCTCGGCGTGCTCGCCGGCGGCTTGGCCCAGGCCTTCAGCCAGCTTCCGGCGCTCCGCCGCGTGGGCTACCGCTGGCCGGGAAGGGAACCCGGCGATCCGGCCTGGCATCAGGAGCCCGCTCTTCGGGCCATGCTGGCGCTGATGGTGCCCGGGCTCGTCGGCCTGGCCGCGACCCAGGTCAGCCTGCTCGTGAACACGATCCTTGCGACGCGTCAGGGCACGGGCGCCGTCTCCTGGCTGAACTACTCCTTCCGGCTGATGCAGTTCCCGATCGGAGTGTTCGGCGTGTCGATCGCCGCGGCCACGCTGCCGCGGGTTTCCCGCCTTTGGGTCGAGAAAAAGCCCGACGCGGTGGGGGCCTCGCTTTCGGAGGGGCTTCGGTATGTCTTCGCGATCAACCTGCCGGCCGCGGCGGGCCTGGCGTTCCTGGGCTCGCCGATCATCGCCCTGATCTTCCAGTACGGCCGCTTCACCGCGCGGGACACCGAGGCGGCGGCGCTGGCTCTGGCGGCCTATTCCGCGGGGCTCGTGGCTTATTCGGCCGTGAAAGTCCTGGGCCCCGTCTGCTACGCGCTCCAGAATACGCGAATCGCCGTCGTCGGAAGCGTCCTGACCGTGCTCCTGACCATCGCCTTGAACCTGGCGACCGTGGAACACCTGGGCTTCTGGGCCCTGGCCGCCGGGACTTCGGTCGGGGCGGTATTCAACGCGGCATTTCTGCTGGTTTTCGTTCGAAAGGAAATCCGGAAGGCGGGGGGCTCGCTTCCGTTGCTCCCGCTCGCTCGCAGCCTGGTGACCCACCTGATCATCGCCGGAATCATGGGGTGGGCGGTTCAGGTCAGCCATGCGTGGCTGGATGCCTGGATTCGATCGGTTTCGGAGGGTTTGGACCTGCCCGAGGTGCTGCTGCGGTCCGCGTCCCTGGGCGCGGTCATCGTGGAAGCCCTGGTTTTGGTGCTGATTTTGGCTCGAATTCTGAGGGCCGACGAGACCGGAAGGGTTCTCGGTCTTTTTTTGGAGCGGGCAAAAAACAAGCTGAGACGCCGCCAGACCTGAGCTAAGCTGGCCCTAGGAGACGCGGGAAGATATGACCACACGGGACACCGTCAAGCTACTCTGCAAGAGCATCGTTACCCGGCTCGAAAATCGCAAATCGATCGCGTTCCCTCCGCGACTGAGACAGATCGTTCAGGACGAAGTGGCTCACCTGGTGGGGCCTTACATCCTGACCGAGCAGGATCTCCGCGATCGCTCGCTGGCCAAGATGGGCGCCAAAGCGGAAACACTTCAGGACAGCGCGTACACGGAAAGCGACCAGTACCGCGCGGCCAAGGCCGTCGTTCGCGGCACCTTCGGCGACGACGAGCTCAACGGATTCTTTTTCCAGCGCCCGGTGAAGGAAATCGCCAAGACGATCTCCCAGTACTTCATGCGCTCCTCCCACATCGACGACGTCTACGAGACCGATGATGACCTCGAGCAGGAAATCGTCGAGATCGTGAAGAAGTTCGACGAAAAGGAAATGCACTAAGACCGGGGCTGACGACGGGCCTCGGACGCCGAGGTCTGGACGCGAAAGTTGAAACGGGGAGCCTGGCTGATCAGCCGGCTCCCCGTTTGACTTACAGCCCGACCGCGATGAAGGCCTGATCGACGAGCGCGCAGTCGGAGGTGCTCAGCGTCTGGCGGCAGGCCTGACGGGTGGCGTCCGCGGCGCCTTTGAACGTCGAGTTCGGCATAAGGTACTGGGTCAGCACGAGGTAGTAGAGCTTCTCGGCCTTCGCCTGCCCGAGAGCCTTGAAAACGCGGTAGGAAGCGTGGCCCGGGATCGTGGAGTTCACGTGCACCCAGCAGCTGTCGTTCTGCTCGTTACAGTCCATCCCCGCGCTCGGGAACTGCTGGTTCACGTGCGCCGGATAAGGCTTCGAGACGATCTTTCCCGTCTTGTCACGATAACGGATCGCGACCAGGTCGTTCGGGTTGGCGAGGTTGCGGATCGCGCGAGCCCGGGTGGGATCGATCGAAAGCTCCTTGCCGAGCTCCCAGGTCGTGCTCTTGGAGATGAGCAGGCCGAAGAAGTCCGCGTACGCCTCGTTGAGCGCGCCCGGCTCGTCCATCGGAAGGAGATCGGCGGTTTCGCCGATCACCCCGTGAGTCATCTCGTGGCCAGCGACGTCGGCGGCGTGGGTGAACGAAGCGGTGTTGATCCCGTCTCCGTCACCGTAGCCCATGTAACGGGCGCGGGTGTTCCAGAAGGCGTTTTCGAACCTCTCGCCGACATGGACGGCGCTCACGAGCGGCGAGCCCTTGTCGTCGAAACTGTCGCGGCCGTGGACATTCAGGAAGTACTCGAGAACCGCTTTCGCGTTCGTCGCGGCCTCTTTGGCTTGCGCGTCCGCGCGGAGAGTCGCGATGCCGTTGCTGACGACGCGATCGCAGTTCTTCAGTGCGATCGAGAGCGGAGCGCCGTCGTTGACGTCGATGAGCTGGCAGGCCCGATTCCACTCGGGCTTCATGTCAGCCGGGCCCTTGATGGTCGACGGGTCGATCGGGATGTTGTTCATTCCGGCGGTGGAGTAGACGTACACGGGCGCGATCGTCTGGTGAACGCTGACGTTCGCGATCACCTGACCCGAATGAGCGTCGAGGATCACCTTGCGGCCCTCGGTCTTCGCCGTCTCTTCGAGCTCGATCCACCAGGTGAGGCGGGCCCTTCCTTCCTCCTGAGCCAGGATCTTGAGCTTCGGAGCTTCGAAAAGCTCCCGGTCGCCCGCGAGCGACTGAGCCAGGGCCACCGCCTCGTCGGCCGAAAGCGTCGGAGCGGCGCTCAGGTCAAACGCGGCCACGGAGCTCGTGATCGCTTCGCCAGCCGCGCCTTCATGATGATGGGCCTGGGCGCCGACCACTTCGATTCCACGAAAGGTCTGCTTGAACTTGAAGGTCTCCACGCCTTCGCCCCGGACGTGCTTCAGGAAGGTGAGCTCGTTGCCTTCCTTCTCCAGGGCGGCCTGGATCTGCGGATGTTCCTTGAAGGATTCAAGGATCTGCTTCGCTTTGGCGCTGACCGAAGCGAAAGGCCCGGTGAAGCCGAACTTTTCGTCAGCTGCCGAGGCGAAGTTTGAAAAAGCGGAAATGGAAATGAAGGAAGTGGCCAGAACAACACTGAAGCGAACCCGAGACGTCTGGAAAACGTTCATTAACCCCCCAATTAAGACCCGGTCGCAGAACCCGGCCCCCGGCGCGGCAGTAAAGCAAGCGGCAGGCCAACTGGAAAAGCTTGTAATTTCGTATAGTTAACTTCTTTTATTGTCTTAGATCCCGCGCTGGGCCAAAAGATCGGAAATTTTTATCGATATTGCTGCGTCTCGTCCTGAAAAAATTAGCTTAGAGGCCACGCGTTACACCGCGGAATGCCTACGCTTTTTACACTGTCGAAAAATTAATCAAATTTTCTTCAGAATGGATGGCGTGTGTCGCTAGAGACCATTTTAAGTAGCTAGAA
>CAYZKI010000130.1:0-1352 GCA_964478745.1 uncultured Bacteriovoracaceae bacterium | reverse complement strand
GCTAGAATTAAAGATATAAATTGTTAAATTTTCGTCACTATTCGGCCTCGAAACTGCACTTAGATGAGGAATCTCCGGACGAGTTTTCGGGGCGATCTTTACATGCTGCGGCGGTACTTTTTCCTTATCGCGGTTCTTCCCCTGATGGGCTTGATGGCTTGGGTTTCCAGCCAGACAGGGGGACTCTCGGGCGCGCATCGCGGAGAGTTTTCGTCGCTTCCCGCGGCGGTTTCCTATCATCCCCAGATTCGTGCCCGGCAGCAGCTCGTGGAGCTCCTGGACCGTCTGGTTTTTCAGCAGCACTACGTCAAAACCCTCGAGGGCCGCTTCACCTCGGATCTGGGGCGCCTGAGCTCGAACTTTCCGCTCAGCATTCTCGCGGGCTACGACCTCCGGGTGGAGGAGGCGAACCGGGAGCGCTTCAAGATCACGGCGCGCATCCTGAACGGGAGCACCGAGCAGGGGACCGAGTCCCGGGACTTCATCTCGATCGATGAGGCTTTCCGCGTGACGGCGAACTTCCCGCTTCCTCCTCCTCGCGCCACCTACCTCCGCGAGCATGCTCTCCGGCATCTCCGGGCGATCCAGGAGGCTCCCCCGGGGCAGATTCCCGCCGATCAGGGCGTTTACAGCGGCTACTTCCGCTATGAGATCTCGGCCGAGGACCGCTCTGGCTACGGCCTGGGCGTGCGTGCGCCGGTCCTGGGAGTTCGCCTCGACCTTCAGGGACAGGGCGATGACCTGGCCGGCATTCAGGCCGTCGAGGCCAATGATCAGGCCGAGATCCCTCTGATGGACGCCCTGCGTTCCCGCGAGCCTGCAAGCACGGGCGGAGATTCGCTTTCCGGGGACTCGGGGCAGGAGCTTCAGATCGAGCCGATTTTGCCCGAAAGGGAGTAAGCCCTGCGTTGCGTCGTATTTGGGTGGGTGAAGGGAATTTGACGCGTAGAGTTAGGCTTGTTTGACAGCGCGGGAAGCGTCCACTTAGACTAGACTTTCGAGTTTTAAACTGAAGAACGTTCGTAGAGGAAACGGGAGACGAATGCTGAGATTGAATGGGCCTACTTTTTACCTGTTCCTGATCAGCTTCGGGCTCGCCCAAGGTTGCGCGACTCTTCCGGGAAGTCCGTCGAAGGTGGCGGAGTCGGACCGTGGCTCCAAGTCCGGCCAACCGGTCACCATTTCAGATATTCTGCGTCAGTCTCCGGATGCCGCCTCGACCACCAATTCGGAGGGCGGCGGCGTACGCCTGGGACCTGGCCAGTCCCCGCGCATCGAAGTGCGCGGCATACCCGCCCTGCACATCGTCAACCTGACCGGCGCCGCCGGCTCCGGCAAGACCATCCTCGCGC
>CAYZKI010000129.1:0-8475 GCA_964478745.1 uncultured Bacteriovoracaceae bacterium | reverse complement strand
CAACGAAGCCGTGTTTCCGCGAGCTCCACCTGACCTGCGCGTGGCAGCACATCGAGTACTACGAGCTCCTGCCCTTGAAATTCGGGAAGCTTCGCGCCGTCGTGGATCGGGTCGCGGCCGATCCGATCGTCTCGCGCACGGCGCCGCGGGTCCTCAGGCCCAGATCCGTTTAGCGAGGCAGGTCGACCATCGTGCTTTCCGTTCCATGACTTCTATTTCGGCGATACTGCCGGGCTAATCAATGACTTCCTCTTCAGGACGCGCTAGAAGGCTCCTCGAACTCCGAACGGAAAGAGGTGACCCGATGCTTCGCAGATTTCGAATGCTTGGTTTCGTCGAAGGCTCGTCGCTCCTGCTTCTGCTCCTCGTGGCGATGCCGCTCAAGTATCTCTATGACATGCCCGAGGCGGTCCGCTGGGTCGGATCCCTTCACGGGGCGCTGTTCGTGGTTTACGTCGGGTTCTCGCTCGCGGCGGGCTCCGCTCTCGGATGGAGCGCGCGGCGGATCGTCGCTTCCTGGATCGTCGCCTCGATCCCGCTCGGGCCGTGGCTCCTGGACGATCGGCTGTTCGGCGAGGCCGCGGCGGCCCGCGGTCAGGTGCCGCAGAAAGTCTGATACGGTTCGCCGCCGGCAGGCGCGGGCTCGAGGAAGCGCGAGGGCAGGTCGGCTTCCGCGTCGAACGGTCGCTGAAGCGCCGCGAGCAGCCGCTGAAACGGGGCGTGATCGCCGCGTTCCGTCGCCGCGGAGAGCGCCTCTTCCACCCGATGGTTGCGCGGGATGACTCTCGGGTTCGACTCGCGCATGAGCGCGGCGTCGGGCGCCCGCGCTTTCCAGAGAGCGAGCCAGTCCGCGGGGAGCCCCGCGGCCGCTCCGTCGCCCCGCGCGAGCGCGGCGAAGGTGTTCGTGAAGTCGAGCCGGCCTTCCTGAAGGTGCCGCAGGAGATCCTGGATGAGCTCCTGATCCTCGCGCGCGGCCACGGCGATTCCGATCTTGGCCGCGAGCCCGTTGGTCCACTTCTCCGAGAACTCGCGCGAGAAGAGATCGAGCGCCTCTTTCGCCGCCTCGAGCGCGCGGCTCTCGTCCCCGGCCCCCTGCGGGTCGAGCAGCGGAAGCAGCGCCTCGGCCAGGCGCGCGAGATTCCATTGCGCGATCGAAGGCTGGTTGCCGTAGGCGTAGCGGCCGTTCCGGTCGATCGAGCTGAACACCGTCGCGGGATCGAATCGGTCCATGAACGCGCAGGGCCCGTAGTCGATGGTCTCGCCCGAGACCAGCATGTTGTCCGTGTTCATCACCCCGTGGATGAAGCCCACGAGCATCCACTGCGCGATCAGGCGGGCCTGCCGCAGCGTCACCTCGCGAAGGAACGCCGCGTACTTTCCGGTCCCTCCTTCCAGGTCCGGATAGTGGCGGGCGATCGCGTGGTCGGCGAGAGCGCGGAGCGCCGACGCGTCCTGAAGGGCGGCCGCGTATTCGAAAGTCCCGACCCGGATATGGCTCGCGGCGACCCGGGTGAGCACCGCTCCAGGCAGCGCGGCCTCGCGATAAACCGGCTCGCCCGTCGCGACCACGGCCAGGCTGCGGGTCGTGGGAATTCCGAGGGCATGCATGGCCTCGCTGATCAGGTACTCGCGAAGCATGGGCCCGAGCGCCGCTCGCCCGTCGCCCCGCCGGGAGTACGGCGTCTGTCCCGATCCCTTGAACTGCAGATCCCAGCGGCGGCCCTGCGGGTCGATCTGCTCGCCGATGAGCGTCGCCCGGCCGTCGCCGAGCCTCGTGAAATGCCCGAACTGATGACCCGCGTAGGCCTGGGCGAAAGGCATGGCTTCTTCCGGCAGCCGGTTCCCCGAGAAGACGCGCGCGATCGCGTCTTCCGAGCCGAAGCTCCCGGGATCGATGCCGAGCTCGAGGGCGAGCGGACGGTTGAAGAGCACGAGCGTGGGTGCGGCGACAGGCACGGGCGCCTGCCGCGAGTGAAAGGCATCCGGAAGCTTCAGGTAGCTTTGCTCGAGTTTCCAGCCGCGGCCCGTGGTTTCCATGGCTCACCCTTATCAGGTCGCCGGGTACGGGCGCTAGAGCTGGAACCTGGCCCAAACGACCGTGTGATCGGACGGGCTCGGGGCCTCGCGCGGCCGGGTATCCACGTCCGCTTCCACGCAGCGCTCGGCAAGGCCTGGCGTGGCGAGGATGTGATCGATGCGCCATCCGCGGTTCCGGGAGTAAGCGTCCCGGAAATAGTCCCAGAACGTGTACTGGACGCGATCCGGGTGCAGCTTCCGGAAGACGTCGACGAAGCGGCCGTCGACGGTCTTCCTGTACTCGTTCCGCGCGTCGGCGTGGAAGCACGGGTCGTCGGTGTTCCTCTCGGGGTTGGCCACGTCGATCGGCTCGGGAGCGACGTTCAGGTCTCCCAGCCAGATCACGGGCTCCTTCCCCTTCAGGCAGGCGTCGAAATACCTGCGGAGCCTGGCGAACCACTTGAGCTTGTACTGGTACTTCTCGGACTCGATGTCGCTTCCCTGGGGAACGTAGGTATTGATGATCCTCACGCCGTGGACGAGCGTCTGGATGATCCGGAAGTCCTCGGAGTCGGGCCCCGGCTCGAATCCGTGAACGACCTCCGCCGGCTTCTCGCGGGTCAGCGTGGCCACGCCGTTGTAGCTCTTCATTCCCCTGAAGCTCACGTGGTAGCCCGCCTCGACGAAGGCCTCCCTCGGGAACTCGTGGTCCTGGACCTTGGTTTCCTGGAGCGCGAGCACGTCCGGGCGGTTGTCGGCGAGCCACTGGAGGACGATCGGCATTCTCTTGCGCACGGAGTTGCAGTTGAAGGTGGCGATCTTCATGTCGACTCGCTTTCCGACCGGGGACTAGATCACTTCGGGAAGGAGATGGCAACCGGCCGAAAGTGCGCGGCTTCCCATCCCAAAGGGAAGGGAAGGCGGCCGCCCTCGACGAGCGGCCCGGCGGACGACAGGGAATAGGCGCGCTCACCCGGAGTAGGCCTTGCACCGCCCGTTCTCGAATCGTACAAGCCCCTCTATGAGAACGCGTCTCCGATTTCCCATCGTAACGACCTGGCGGCAAAGAGCCTGGGTTACCGCGTTGATCCTCTTGGCGTCGCTTGCCCTCGCGCAGCTCGCCGACAGGTACGTTCCCGGAGACGAAGGGATCCTGATCCTGCTGTCCGGTACGGTGCTCTCGGCCCTGATCTGCGGCTTCGTGTTCGGTGCGCTGGTCGGGTTCGTTTCGGTCCTCGGCCAGAATTTCCTGTTCCTCGACCCGAGAGGCTCCTTCGGCCTCGAGTCTTTCGCCCAATTCCTGGAGCTCGCTCACTTCCTGCTGATCTCCCTCTTCCTCGGATGGGTCGGATCCTTGCTGAGACGCTCTTACGCTCTTGCGGAAGGGGCCAAGAAGATCGCGCTCGAGGAATCCCGGGCGAAGGAGGAGCTGCTCGCGATCGTTTCCCATGACCTGAAGAACCCCCTCAACGCGATTCGCCTCAATACGCAGCTGCTCTCGATGAGCGCCGGCCTTCGATCGAACGATCCGGCGATGCGGAGCCTTGTGGCGATAGACCGCGCGGTCGATCGCTCGGTGAGACTCATCCATGATCTGCTCGACTTCGAGAGAATCCGGGTCGGCACCCTGAGAGTGGAGGCGAAGCCCGAGGCGGCCGACGTGCTCCTCGAAGAGGTGCGCGAGCTGATGGGTCCCATCGCGGCCCAGAAGGCGCAGCGGCTGACCGTGAAGCCCGGGAGGAAGAACCTGGGGGTACTCTGCGATCGCGAGAGGCTGCTTCAGGTCTTTTCGAACCTGGTGGGCAACGCGGTGAAATTCACCGCGAAGGACGGGACCATCGAGCTTGGAATCTCCGAAGAAGCCGAGTTCGTCGTGTTCCGGGTGACGGACTCCGGCGTCGGCATACCTCCCACCCAGCTTCCGCACGTTTTCGACCGTTACTGGCAGGCGCCCAATACCGCCCGCCAGGGCACCGGGCTCGGGCTCTCGATCGCCAAGGGGATCATCGAGGCCCACGGCGGGAGCATCTGGGTCGAGAGCGAGCCTGGCCGCGGCTCCACGTTCTCGTTCAGGCTCCCCAAGACCGCGACGGCCGGAGCCGGCGTACGGGACAGCGTTCGTAAGCGTGCTCGATAGCTGGCACGGCCCGAGCTGCAAACCCCCCGAAAGCGGGCTATGCCGCCCTTCGCGAGGCAGGGCTGGATCGTCTCGAGACAGACGCGATGACATTCGTCGCTAGCGCCCCGGGCCGGTCCCTCCCGGAAGCACCCGCGTCTCGCGCATGCGGATGGCGACCCAGAGCCCCGAGGCCGCCGTGAGCGCGCCGACGCTCCAGATCGCGGCGCGGACTCCGACGAGATCGGCGATGACCCCGGAAAGAACGGCGCCGAAGGCGTAACCGAGATCGCGCCAGAGGCGGTAGACGCCCACTGACGACGCTCTCCACGACGGATGGGCGACATCCCCGATCGCGGCCAGAAGGGTCGGATAGACCATCGCGGTGCCGACGCCGAGAAGCACGCCGCCCGCCACGAAGTGCCCGAACCCGCTGAACGCCGCGAAAAGGGCGATCCCCGCCGCCTGCACGAGCATGCCGCCCACGATGAGCGGCTTCCTGCCGTGAACGTCGGAAAGATGTCCCGTCCAGAGCTGGAGAATGCCCCAGACCGCCGGATAAAGCCCCGCGAGGATCCCGACGCGCGCCAGATCCATGCCCAGGCTCGAGAAAAGAATCGGGAAAAGCCCCCACGCCATCCCGTCGTTCAGGTTGTTCACGAGCCCTGCCTGCGTCGCCGAGGAAAGCTCGCGATCGCTGAACGTGGTTCTGGCGAATACCTCCTTCTGCGAGAGGGCGGCCGCAGCGCCGCCCTGATGCGATCTCATCTCGAGCGCGAGGTGACCCAGGGTTTCACGGACCAGGAAACCGCTGAGAAGAGTGCCGGCCACCGCGTAGACGGCGCCCAGCGCGAAGGGGGCAGGCCTGAGCCCGAAGCGGCTGGCCACGTACCCCGTGGCCCACGCGGAGAGCGCGACGGCGATATAGCCCGCGGCCTCGTTCAGGCCCATCGCGAAGCCCCGGCGCCGCGGCCCCACGAGATCGATCTTCATGATCACGGTGGTCGACCAGGTGAAGCCCTGGCTCACGCCCAGAAGCGCGTTCGCCGCCAGGATCCACGTCCACGACGGCGCCCACATGAGGATGAACGGGACCGGAAGCGCCACGACCCAGCCCAGGACCAGGATCTTCTTGCGTCCCTTGGCCTCCGACAACCTGCCGGCGAAGTAGTTGGTGACGGCCTTGGTGATCCCGAACACGACGATGAACGAAAGGATCGCCGTCTTGGCCGCGAGCCCGAACTCCTGCTGCGCGAGCTCCGGCAGGATGCTCCGCTCGAGGCCGATCATCGCGCCGACGAACGCGTTCACGAGCACGAGAAGCGAGAACTGGCAGAGGTTCTCCCTCAGCCCGAGCCGCGGCTCATTTTCTCGCGTCCCCATCAGCCTCCTCCCTCGACGGTCAATCCGGAGAATACACCAGCCCGCGGCGTCCTGACAGAACCGCTCCCGCGCGGGCCGAAATGTCACGCCCAGACCGCGTCGCGAGCCCCTGCGGCAACTGGATCGGGAATGGGGCGGCACCGTCCTTGCTGAACCTCGGCATCCGGAGGACGCCGCTATGAACTGGGTCCATATCCATCTCATGACCAACCATGCCCCGGTGATCGGGATCATCGTCGGGCTCGTTCTTTGGGCCGTCGCCATGGCCTGGAAAAGCCAGGATCTGAAAAGGTTCGCGCTCTACTATTTCGTCGCGCTGGGCGCGGTCAGCCTGCTGGTCTTCCTCACGGGCGAGCCCGCGGAGGAAGCCGTCGAGCACGCGGCCGGCATCTCGGAAGCGGTGATCGAGAGGCACGAGGAAGCAAGCGTTTTCGGCCTCATCGCCATCGAGCTCCTCGCGCTGGCGAGCCTTGCCGGCATTCTTTTCGGGCGCCGGCAGCTCCTTTCCCGGCAGTGGTACTCCGTCGCGCTGACGGTCCTGGCGCTGTTCAGCGCCGCCACCATGGGATGGGTCGCCAATCTCGGAGGCAAGATCCGCCACACCGAGATCGACCAGGTTCAGGCCGCTGGGGAAACCGGCGAAAGCGACTGAATTCCGCGGGATGCCCGCTTGACGCCCGGCGCAGACTGTTTTCCGGGAGTTTACGAAAAGGCACCACGAGCGATTTCAGTCTGGCCGAGCTCGATGGGGTCTTTTTATTCGATCGATCATATTTCCTGGCGCATGCCAAAGCATCGTGACTGCACTGCCGGAAAACTGCCCCACCTCGGATCATCAAATACCTTTTGTTTCGATAGGGAGGCTCACCGGAAGCCATGGACCGATCGCCTGGCCAAGCAAATCCAGCATCAGGGCCGGCGCGCGAGCGCCTGGGCATCTCGCTTGCTGGTCTATTCCGTTCCATGGGCAATCACGGAGCGGTGCGCCCGCGCCACCCGGCCTTTTCCGGCATCACGAGCGTCCTGCGTTCCATCAGGTTCTGGTGCATCACGTTCGCCGTCGTCGCGGCGCTCCTGGGATTGACGGGCGCGGCGATCGGCAGCGTCGCGCTGGCCGCCGTCAGCCCGAATTGGCCCGCCATGACTCCGAACGCGGCGATCGGGATCCTGGTGCTCTCGCTCGCGACGGCCTGGATCAGGGAAGACCGTCCGAGGCGTCGGATCGCGACGCTCCTCGTGGCCGTTCCGGCGATCATCGGAGCAGGTACGCTCTTGCAGTACGCCATGGCGGTCGACATCGGTCTGGACAGGCTCTTCCTGCGTACGCGGCTCCTGCACCCGGCCCTGAGCGGAAGGCCCGCTCCCGAAACGGCGGCCTGCCTGCTGCTTTCGAGCGGCTCGCTTTGGCTTCTGGTCGTCGGCAGAAGACCGCGATTCAGCGCCAGTCAGCTTCTCGCCGCGCTCGTGCTCTCCGTTTCGATCCTGGCGCTCACGGGGTACCTCTCTGGTCTTGAGACGCTCTACAGCCTCTTCGTCCAGCAGAAGCATGTCGGGATGGCCCTGCCGACGGCCGCGGCTCTTCTTTCGACGTCGATCGCCATTCTCCTGTCGTACCCCACGCGCGGCTTCATCAAGCTCATCGCCAGTCCCACCCTGGGCGGCACCGTCGCCAGGCGCCTGGTCACCGCGACGCTGATCACGCCTCCGGCGATCGGCGTTGTTGGTCTTTGGGGTGTCGGATCGGGGCTATTCAACGAAGGTCTCCGTCTCGCGCTGGCCCCCCTCCTCGGCTCGGGCGTATTGCTCGTGCTGACCTGGTTCACCGCACGCCGGCTCGACGTCGCCGACCAGGAACGCCTCGCTTCTGAAAGAGAGCTCGCGACCAGCGAACGCCGCCTCAGGGCCATTCTCGAAGTCGTCCCCGTGGGGCTCTGGTGGACCGACCCCGAAGGGGAGATCACCCAGGGAAACACGATGGGTCATCAGATTTGGGCGGGAACTCACTACGTCGGCCCTCGGGAGTTCGGGCGTTACAAAGCCTGGTGGGTCGATTCAGGCAAGCAGCTCACCGCCGAGGAGTGGGCACTGACGCGGGCGATCCGGAAGGGAGAGGTCAGCGTCGGGGAACAGCTCGAGATCGAGTGCTTTGACGGGAGCCACAAGTACGTGCTCAATTCCGCCGCGCCCTTCAAAGACACCGCCGGCCGAATCATCGGCGCCGTGGCCGTGAACCTCGACATCACGGATCGCGTCCGGCTCGAGAGAAGGCTGCGCCTGCTCGCCGACTCCGGGAGGGCCCTGCTCGACCCGATCGAGTATGAAGGGACGTTCGTCCGGATCGCCCAGGTTTCCGTGCCTGCCTTCGCTGACTGGTGCACGATCCACGTGATCGGCGAAAGCGGCGGCCTCGAGAGGGTCGCGTCCGCCTATCGAGCCTCGTCCCTGAAGGCCCTTGCCGAGCACGCCTTCGGCGCGCACTCGCCGAATTCCGGAACCGCGGGAGGCGTCCACCAGGTCCTTCGCACCGGACTTCCCATCTTCGTTCCCGAAGTCGACGAGACCATCCTCGAGCAGCTCATCCGGGACGCCGGCCTCCGCGACGAGTTCCGCGCGCTCGTGCGCTCGTACATTCTCGTTCCCCTCATCCTGAAAGGATCCACCGTCGGAGTGCTTTCGTTCGCGCGCGGCGAGTCCGGCCGCGTGTTCGAGGGCCAGGACGTCGAGGTCGCGCAGAACCTCGCCGTTCTCGTCAGCCTGGCCGCCGAGAACGCCAAGCTGATCCAGGAATCCCGGAGAGCCGCGCGATCCAGGGAGGAGATGGTGGCCATCGTGTCTCACGACCTGAGGAACCCGATCTCGGCGATCCGCCTGGCCGCGCTCGCCATGAAGGGTTTCCTCTCCGGCAAGATCAAGCTCGATAACGAGCGCCTGAGAAAGCTCGCCGAGGCCGTTCTCGCGTC
>CAYZKI010000128.1:0-8518 GCA_964478745.1 uncultured Bacteriovoracaceae bacterium | reverse complement strand
CCCTGACCTTCGGCGCGATCGCCGCCTTCGGATTCTCCGTCAGGAATCTGCTGAGCTCGGCAATGACCGGCTTGGCGTCCTTGTCACATACGCAGCCGGGCGCGGTCAGGTCCTGCTCCGCCGCAGCCAGAAAGGTATCGACCTGCGTTGCATACCTTCCGGAATGCCTTTTCTTGTACTCGGCCCAAGCCTTGTAATTCCGCGAGAGAGTCCCTCCCTCGTAGAGCACGCAGCTGCCGTAATCAGTGACCGGCATCTGGTGGCTCAGACTTCCCCCTTCATTGGTGGTGTTCTTGAAGAGCTCGAAGAACTCCACGTCCGCCTTGCCTCCGCGCCTGCGGGCGAGGTCGCTGAAGAACGACAAATCGACGCCCTCATGGACCATCTGGTCTCCCATGCCGGTGGAAAAACCCTTGAGCTGGATTCCTCCCGCGCTCGCTCCGCCGAGCGTCGCGTCCCGCTCCAGCAACATCGTCAGAAGCCGCTGGGCCTCTCTCCCCTGCTCAAACACCGCTTCGATCGACATCGCGCCGGGAGCTCCTTTGGCCAGGGCCTCGACCTCTTTCTGGTACGCAGGGATCTCCGGCGGCAAGAGGAAGGTCGTCACCACCTGGGCCTTGCCGTCGCGAATGACCTCGATCTTCCTGAGCCCCAAGGTGGACCCGTAAGACTCGAGCGCTTTCATAGTCCCGTCAGTCTCGCAGACCTTCTGGTCGTCGATCGACGTCACCACATCTCCTTCGCGAAGTCCGAGCGATCCGAAGGAATTTTTCTTCGGGATCGGCGGCGAACACAAGATCGAGGTGTTGCTCGGGTACTCCATCCGCGCGGGCGGCTCGGCAACGGGAGTCTCTGCGTACACCGCCGGCCTCTCGGGCGGCTTACCTTCTCTGAATACTGCTTGAGCCAAGAAGCGCTTCATGGGCTTGGAAACGCTCTCCGCGTCTGCCGCGCCCGGGAACCGTCCACGAGTCGTGCCTACCAAGGCCAAGTTCCCCGAGGGGTCGGACCGGAGATCAGTGATCTCGTCATCGGCTGCGGTGCCCACGACACCGATCGAGGCCTCGGAACCATCCAACTTCAGTCGGACGACGAACCCATCCTGCATGCCTTCGGAATGCACTCCCGGAAACGCCCCCTGCGTGCTGCCCACGAGATAGATCGCGCCCGAATCCGCCCCGCTGCCTTGCTTCATGCGCGCCAGTCGGAGAGATCCAGAATGCCCGATCCGGATCTTCCACACCCGCGTGCCGTCCGGCGCGATTCGAGAGACCAGCAGCTCCTGCGTGCCCGCCATGGTCTTGCCGCCACCCGGCGGCGCGGCTCCGCCTGCGACAATGACGTCGCCACCCGGGATCGGAAGCAAGCTAGCCGATCGGACGCCGCCCTCGACCACGTTCTTCCTGTCGAGCTCGACGCCTTTCGAATCATAACGATGGATCGCGCCCGCGCTGAGCACCTGGACATGGCCGGCCTCGGGCTCGAAAGCGACATCAAGCGTGCTGACCATCGCGCCCATCCCCGACTTCCGCGTCCATTTCTCCGTCCCGTCGCTTTCGAAGCGAGAGATCGCGTAGTTCAGCGTCCCCAAAGGGCGGACCAAGTAGACTTCACCCGAGCGGCCGCTCGCGAGCGCAGGCTCGATGTAGGGAGGGATCTCGCCGATCTCCTTACGCCAGAGGGCCCTGCCCGCGAAATCGACCCTCGCCAGGGCCAGCTTCCGATCCGATCCCATCAGGGCTGATTGAGCCATGGCCGCGTATATCGCCGTAGCCCCATCGAACGCCAACGACATCGTCCCGAACGGAAAGGACTCGGATTCAGAGTTGAGGTGGGTTGTCCACTCGAGACGATCCCAAGTCTCCGCGATCTGCTGAAGGCCCGACGAAGTGGTCGCATACAGTTTCCGGTCCGGGCTGAAGCGAAGGACCACCGAGCCCAGACTCGGGAGACCCGCCTGGAAGACATGGCCCACTTCCAGGTGGCTCGCCGCTCGCTTGGGCTCCGGCACGAATGCGGACGCCGCTCCGACATCGGTCTTGAAGAGAACCGCCGAAATCCTCTCGTGCAAAGCGAATAGCCCGAATGAAAGGGCCAATAGAGCGAAGAGCACGGTCAGGCGGATCTTACGCGCGCGAGAGTCCGTCATTTACCCAGGAGCTTGAGAAGCCCCGCCTCGTCGAGCACCTTCACTCCGAGCTCCCTTGCCTTGTCCAGCTTGCTCCCCGCTTCTTCCCCGGCGACCACGTAGTCCGTCTTCTTCGAGACGCTCGAGCTCACCTTGCCGCCTTCGTCCTCGATGAGCTTCGTCGCGTCCGAGCGGGAAAGCGTGGGCAGCGTCCCGGTCAGGACCAGCGTCTTTCCCGCGAGCACTCCGCCACCCGCGGGCTTCACCGGCGCCTTCGGCGTCAGGAGCTTCAGCAGATCCTTCACGTCGTCGCGGATCTCCTTGTCCTGGAAAAACTCGTGCAGGCTCCTCGCCATCTCCACGCCGACCTCGTTCACCGCCTCGAATTCGTCGGGCGTCGCCTTGAACATCGGCTCGATTCCGCCGAAGTGGCGCGCGAGCACCTTCGCCGTGCTCTCGCCGATGTGGCGGATGCCCAGGCCGAAGATCAGGCGATAGAGCTCCGGCGAGCGTGCGCCCTGGATCGCCTCGTAGAGGTTCGTGCTCGACTTCTCGGCGAAGCCTTCAAGGGTGAGAAGATCCGGCTTCTTGAGCTTGAAGACGTCGGCCCAGGTCCTGACGAGGCCCTTGTCCACGAGCTGCTCGACGATCTTCTCGCCCAGCCCCTCGATGTTCAGGGCATCGACCATCACCAGATGTCGGATGCGCTCCTTGAGCTGCGCGTCGCACATGCGGTTCGGGCAGCGGCTGACCGCCTCGCCTTCGGGCCGCTGGACCGCGGTGCCGCACACGGGGCACTTGCTCGGAAGCTTGAATTTCCTTTCCTTGCCGGTGCGGACGTCGAGAATGACGCTCACGACTTCGGGGATCACGTCGCCCGCGCGCTGGATCACCACGCGGTCGCCGATACGGATGTCCTTGCGGTCGATCTCGTCCTGGTTGTGGAGAGTCGCGCGCCTCACGGTCGCGCCGCCGATCTTCACGGGCGAAACGATCGCGACCGGCGTCAATGCGCCCGTGCGGCCCACCTGGACCTGGATGTCCTCGACCGTGGTCGTTTCCTGGCGGGCGGGATACTTGAACGCGATCATGCCGCGCGGGCTGCGCGAGATGTAGCCCGCGCGATCCACCTCGCTGAACCGGTTCAGCTTCACGACGACGCCGTCGATCTCGAACGGAAGCTCGTCGCGGACCTTCTCGATGCCGCGGTAGAACTTGAGGACCGCCTTCGGCCCCTTGCTCACCTCGCGCCACTTGCCGACCCGGAAGCCCCACTCCTGAAGCGTGTCCTGGTACTGCTCCATGGTCTGGAACTTCGCGCCCTCGACGAAGCCGATGCCGTAAGTGAAGACAGTCAGCGGGCGGGAGGCCGTGATCTTGGGATTCAGCTGGCGGAGGGAGCCCGCGGCCGCGTTCCTCGGGTTGGCGAAGAGCTTCTGGCCCTTCTTCGCCTGCTCCTCGTTCAGCTTCTCGAAATCCTTGATGGGCAGGATGGCCTCGCCGCGGACCTCGATGATCTTCGGCGGGTTGTCGGTCTTGAGGCGAAGCGGCACGCTCTTGATCGTCTTCACGTTCTGCGTGACGTCCTCGCCCGTCTCGCCGTCGCCGCGGGTCGCGGCGCAGACGAGCACGCCTTTCTCGTAAGTCAGGTTCAGCGAGAGCCCGTCGAACTTCAGCTCGGTGAAGTACTCGAGCTCGGCCGATGCCGGCGCGTCGAGGAAACGGTGAGCGCGCTCGTCGAACGCGACGAACTCCTCTTCGGCCAGCGCGTTGGCGAGCGAAAGCATCGGCACGCGGTGCTTGACCTTGTTGAACTGGCCTTGGGGCGTGCCGGGAACCCGCTGCGTGGGCGAATCGCTTTCGCGAAGATCCGGGAACCGGGTCTCGAGCGCGACGAGCTCGCGGTAAAGCGAGTCGTACGCCTGATCGGAGATCTCGGGGTCATCGAGGACGTAATAACGGAAATCGTGATGGTGAATGAGAGCCGTGAGCTCTTTCAGTCTCTTGCCAGCCTGGTCTCGGGTCACGAGCCAGGATTAGCACAATTTCGGTCAGTTCGCCTTGGCCGTGGCCCTGAGCGGGAGAATCTCGGTGTAGACAACCTTGCCCGCCGGGCGAGGCCGCGCCGCCGTGGGGGCTGCAGTCTCGGCGGCCGGGGCTTGCGCTTGCGCCCGGGCCTCGGCTTCGGCTCGAGCCTCTTCCCGGAGCCTCGCCCTCCAGACCGAGGCGTCGTAGATCCACGAGCCCCCGATCACTCCGGCGGTACCCGCGAGCGCGACCTTCTTCCGGCGCGAATCCATTCCGGAGAGCACGCCCCGAACGATCGGCCCGGCCTTGCCCGCCGCCAGGGCCCGGCGCGTCGCGAGGGCGATCACGACCGTGGCCGCCGCGGCCAGGGTCGCCGGAAGCGGGCGGACCTCCGAGCTCTGCCCTTGGGTCGCCTCGCCCGTCTGTCCGTACGCCGGCGGGGGCGCGAGGCTCGCGCCGGCGACAGCGACGATGAGCAGGGCAGGAATCAGGCTTTTTCGCGGGTCCATGGGCAACTCATTGAGCAAAACGGGTGCCGCCCGGCGCGACGCGCGCCCGGCCCCGGTAAGGCTCGGGCACCGTCCAAGGTTTGGACACCTGCCTGCCGGGCTAGAAGTAGTAAAGCAGCGAAGGAGCGAAGGTGATCACCTTCTGCGAAAGCTCGGAGCTGCCGCTCGCGCCGACGAAGTTCGCGCTGTGGGCCATCACCTCGACGCCCGCGCGGACGCTGAGGCGCGGGGTCCAGCGGTAGTAGCCGCCGACGAAGATGCCCACGTCCGTGACCGACTGCCCGTTCCCGGTGCCCGTCACGACGTTGGTCTCGGTCGCGGAGGGAAGGACGCCGAAGTCGAGGCTGACGAGCGCGCCGAAGTTGTCGCGGATCGGCAGATCCCCGCCGACGCCCAGGAAAAGCGAGCCGAAAGTCACCGGGCCGAGAAGCTGCGCGGGCGTGTAGGCGAGGTCGTAGGCGGTCGAGCGGTAGCCCGCCTTGACCCACGCGCGCGGGCCGAAGAAATCGCCGGTGATGAAGAAGGTGTGGCCGATATCGCCGCGGAACTGGGTGAAGCCGCCCGACAAGCCGTCGAGAGCGGAGCCGCCGTTCAGGTCTTCCTGCGAGTAGCTGAAAAAACCGTAGCCCAGCGCGAGGTTCACGAACCATTCGCGGTTCAGCCAGAGCTCGCCTTCGGCGCTCGCCCCGAAGCTCAGGTTCGAGCCCGTCCGCCCCGTCGAGCTGTTCGTATACTGGCGCGAGAAGCCTCCCGGACTGATGCCGCCGCGGATCCAGCCCAGCCTCGGCGGCTCGGTGGCCAAAAGATCCGCCTTCAGCTTGTTCTCGTCGATGATCGAGGGCCCGTCCGGAACCGGCCTGGGAAGGATCTGCGCGACCTTCTGGTAGCGCGAGATCTGGCGGCCCGGCTCCTCCTCGACGACGCGGGCGAAGGCGATCTTCTCCTCGACGCTCTCGATCTCGAGCTTGCCGACCGGGGTCATGCGCCACTCGACGATCTCCTTGAGGAGCGGGTGCTTCTTCACTTCGTCGAGCGTCGAGATCTTGATCGTGTCGCCGGGCTTGATGTTGGCGGAGAGCCCGAGGTTCAGGGTGACGGAGTTGTTGTCGCGGCCGGTGATCTGCCCCTGGAAAGTGACCTTCGCGAAGAGCCGGTCGAGCGCGTTCGACATCTCCGTCTTGATGTCGCCCGAGGCGAGCGCCTGGCCCGAGGCGGGCTCGGCCAGGGTGAACGTCTCGCTCGCGAGCGCGTCCATCCTCGGCGAATGCAGCCAGTCGACGGAGAAGCGGTAGTTCGGCCCTTCCTTCTGGATGCGCGTGCGAAGCAGCGTCTGGGAGCGCGTCGAGCGCGCGAGCTGGCCGAGGATCTCGGGGTCGTTGATGATCTTGTTGTAGGGAAGCTTGGCCTTCTCGAAAAGCTCGTCCGCCTTGGAGAGATCCTGGGTCACGAAGCGCGTCTGGTTCGCGAAGTAGTCCTTGTAGCTCGAGGCCACGTAGTCGGCGAACAAACCGTCCACGTTGTCCCAGCTCCTCAGCAGGCCGACGGTCTCGAAGGCGTAAAGCCGGTCGAGCTCGGTCGTCGCGTGAGCGAACGGCACGCGCAGGACGGAGATTCCCCCGGCGCTCGCAAGCACCGCGGCGACCCCAAGGGCAAGATCAGAAGCTAAGCTTCTGTTGCGGGAACTTTTCCTCATAAAGAGCGATCAGGGTCTTGAGCTCGGCGATCTCTTCCTGCGCCTGCTCCAGTTTCAACTTCAGATCGCGCACCTGCGCAGCCTGATCGGTCGTGCGAACGGATGTCTGCGTGGGCGCCTCGGCTTCGTCCTGAAGGAGGTACCGTCCGTTCTCAATCCGGTAGGGGATTTTCTTGGCCTTGATATGGCGACGGAGCGTCGAAAGGCTGACACCCTTTTTCATTGCGTAATCAAGGAGCGGAATCCACATCCTTCAATTGTATTTCCACGACCAAAGAATTCAAGTAGCCTGAACAAGTATGTCGGACCGGATTCCGATTGGCTCCAAGCGAAAGATCGCCTTGGTATGCAGCGGGGGAGCCACTAAAGCCGGAGCGTTTCACTTAGGTGTTGCTCTCGCCCTGCAAGAACAAGGGTTTAAGTTCCATGGCGGGATCAGCACCGCCAATTCACCGTCGCTCGCTCCCGATCCGATGGCGATCTCGACTTACGTCGGCTCCAGCGCGGGCTCCATCATTTGTTCGTATCTCGCGGCGGGTTACTCGCTCGATAACATCTTCAACTCGTTCCTGAACCGCAAGGCGGTCGACCCGATCGACATGACGCCGCGCGAGCTTCCCCGCCTCACCTACCAGAAAATGTTCCGGCTGCGCCCGGGCATGGTGCTGAAAGAGCAGGTCGCCCAGTTCTCGCTGTTCCGGAAGATCCTCATGGATCTGATGCGCGGGAACATCGAGGCGCTCATCCAGCTGAAGTGGCTGAAGACCACGGGCTTCTTCAGCACCGAAGGGATCGAGCAGTACCTGCGCGAGGAGGTTCTCCCGTCGAACCGCTTCCAGGATTACCTCGCCGACCTCTTCATCGTCGGCACGCAGCTGAACCATTCGCGCAAGGTCGTGTTCGGGAAGTACCGCTACGAGCCGCCGCCGCACGACCTGAGCTGCCAGTACGAGAGCGACGTCCCGGTCTCCGAGGCCTGCGCCGCGAGCACCGCGCTTCCCCCCGTGTACGCGCCCTACCCGATCGAGAACCCGCGCACCGGCGAGTCGAACTACTACATCGACGGCGAGATCCGCGACACGATGTCCACCCACGTCGCCGTCGACGCCGGCGCCGACCTCGTCATCGCGAGCTACACGCACCAGCCGTATCACCTCCAGAAGGAGGTGGGTTCGCTCACGGACCACGGGCTCCCCTCGATCCTGATCCAGTCGATCTACCTGCTCATCGAGCAGAAGATCAACAACCACATCCACGCCAAGGAAACCCAGCGCAACGCGATCAACGCGGTCGAGCGCTACTGCAAGGACCAGGGCGTCTCCGAGCTGCACACCAAGCGGATCATCGAGATCCTCGAGTCCGAGCTCCACCACCGCCGCAACGTCGACACGATCTACATCCATCCGCGTCCCGAGGACGCGAAGATGTTCTTCGGCGAGCACTTCAGCCTCTCGCCGCGCAAGATGACCGAGATCGTGAAGAGCGGGTTCAAGGCCGCGGCGGAAGTGCTGAAGCGCTACGAGTTCGCGGACAAGAAGACGGCGCCGTCGATCGGGACGGCGGCGGGCTGATCGGACTGGTGACGTCCGGCGGCACCCACTTTCTTCGGATGCATGTCGCATAGCGACATATTTTTCTTGAGAGCCAAGACCCAAGAAACTAAACAAGCGAACGATAATCTTTGGATCCACACTCAAAGGAGCGTTCGTGAAGTACCTGCTCGTCCTATTGGCTTGTCTCTCGTCCCAGATCGCGTTTGCCGGCACGAGCCTGCTCGAGCGCTACCCGCACCAGGAGTCTTTCATCCTGTCCGACGGTACCCGAGTGCTGCTTCCGGTCCATCAAAGGGACGCGGACTTCGCTGGAGTGATCGGCGTCGCGGACCTGAGCTCGCTCAATCGAGAGCTGGCCGACCAGGACCTGGTCGCAGTCGAATCGCCCATCGCTCCGGGCAAGGGAACGGTCGTCATCTACGTCATCGACTACCGCGATGGCGATGCCGGTCCGTACCGCGAAGTGATGAGCCTCATTCAGGTGGCGCCGAAGGACACACCGGCTCTCGCCGCATCGGCGGCCGCCCTGTCCAAGCCCGCCTACTTCATCTGGGACATCAGGGTCACCACGCAGCTTCCCCTGGCCTTCGGAGTCGAAGTCTGGGGC
>CAYZKI010000127.1:6875-8532 GCA_964478745.1 uncultured Bacteriovoracaceae bacterium | reverse complement strand
GACCAGGTGTTCACCGTCATCGGCGAGCCCTACCTGTTCAAGGACCGGGACCGCGACGACCTGGTTCTCGGATATTCCTACCCCGTTCTCGGCAAGGTCAGGATCATCGGGCGCAGCGGCCAGTACACGATGGCGAAAGTCATCTCGCTCCAGGGAGCGATCATCCGCGGCGGCCTGCTCATCAATCCTCCGGCGCGCGTGACCATGGGCGATCCGATCCCGGGCACGGGCTCGGTCGAAGCGAACGTGGTGCTCAGCCGCCACAACGCCGCGTACGCGGCGGCCCAAGGCAAGATCGTGTATCTGACCCGCGGCACCGAGGACGGCGTCCAGGACGGGATGGTCTTCCGCGTGTTCCAGACTTCCGACCCGTACACGGGCGAAGCCATCTCGCGCGACGGCGTTCTCCGCGAGGCCGACCTGCAGGTCATTCTCGCCAGCGACAAGCTCTCGATGGCCGTGGTTCGCGTGTCGAGCTCGACCGTGCTCGAAGGCGCCCGCGCGGTGCTCCTCACCGACATCTCCGACGTGGACCAGAAGACCGAGTTCCGCCAGGGCGCCGTCGTCGACGAAGGCGTGCCGGCCAGGAAGGAAGGCGCAGCGGGACCGGAAACCGATGGCGCCGCGCCCGTCGCGCCCGAGGGCGCCGAAGGATCGGAAGCCGAAGCGGCTCCCGCGCCGGAGGCTCCGGCCGACGGGCTGGGAACGGACATGGAAGCCCTGCCGCCGCCGGCGGATGGAGAAGGAGCCGAAGGCGAGGCGATGCCCGCTCCAGAGAGTCTGCCTCCTCCCGCGGAAGATCTCGATCAGCTCGATGACGGGAAGCCGATCCAGGAAGGCGAAGCGAAGGCTCTCGACCAGCTCGAAGGCTGGGACGGAAACCCTGTCCAGCCGCCGGCGCCGACGGCTCCGCTCGACGACGAGCTGACCGGACCGCCCCCAGGCCCCGGAAGCGAAGCTCCGGCACCGCTGCCCACGCCGGCGCCGGGATCCGGCAGCGGCCCCGACGAGCTCGAGTAACGGGCGCGCCGGCCTCAGCCCGCTTCCAGCAGATCGTTGTGGATCGTGGTGGCCGCCACCGCGGCCTGGCCGGCGGCCACCGAAACCTGCCCCAGGAGGTTCACGCAGGCTCCCACCGCGAAGAGCCCGGGGATCGAGGTTCTCTGCTCGGTGGTCGTGATCAGGAAGCCTTCCTTGCTTCGTCTCAGCTTCTTCAGGCCCTTGAACGCGGAATCGTTCACGCGGCTCCCCAGCTCGACGTAAGCCACGCTGCAGGCGAAGGGTTTCCTCCCGTCGGCCCGGACGCATAACCCAGGGCTTCCGCCTGTACTCGACTCGATCGGCTCCATCGTGAGCGTGTCGCAACGGATCACCTTGGCGCCGAGCGCGCGGATCTCACGAACCCTCTGGGGAGCGAGCTTCATGTCCTTGGGAACGTAGATGCGGATGTGGGGCGTCCAGTGCCCGATGAACAGCGCCTTCTGGATGCCGAAATCATCCTGCGCGAGCACGGCCACGGGACGATCGCGGACTTCGTAGCCATCGCAGATCGAGCAGTATTTGAGCAGCCCGCGCCGCCTGAGATCGATGAGATTGTCGACCTTGGGATGAACGTCGTGGATGCCGGTGGCCAGGATCACCTTGCGCGCCGTGAGCG
>CAYZKI010000127.1:0-6865 GCA_964478745.1 uncultured Bacteriovoracaceae bacterium | reverse complement strand
GTGAGCGCGTGGCCGGAGTCGGTGACGACCTCGAATCCCGCGTCGCGACGCGAGACGGTGACCTGCGCCTCCAGGCGATCCACCTTCCCGAGCGCGTCGATCTGGCGCGAGATCCGCTGGATCAGCACGCGACCCGGTATGCCTTCGGTGTAGCCGAGCAGGTTCCTGATGCGAGGGGCCCAGTAGGCGCGCGGGCGTCCCGAGCTGACGAGAAGCACCTTGCGCCTGAACCTGCGAAGGTAGAGCGCCGAAACCAGGCCGCCGGGCCCCGCGCCGACGACGATGCAGTCGTAATCCCAAGCCGGCATTCCAGGGGAGAAGTACAAGAAAGGTGCCCGTGAATCGGGGGCGCGACGACCGGCTGAAACGGGAGCGGGAGCGGAATTCACCCCGGGGCCCCCCAAGACGAAAACTGAGCCTTGGGGGTCCCCTGGGTATCTGGGCGGCTAAGCCCGACATAAAGGCAAGCCCCGGGCCAACGGGAAAGCACCGGATTCAGTGCGCGTATGTTATGACGGCCGTATGGATTTCCTGGGGCAGTCGGCGTTGATCATGGGGCTCACGAGCTTCGCGCTCGGCGCTTCCCTGCTCGCCAGGAACGTTCGCAACAAGCTCTTCATCACGTTCGCCGTCCTCACGACGCTGGTCGCGGGATGGGCGGTGGCCTTCTTCCTGGAGAAGGTCTGGCCGTACGGGACCTTTTACAGGCTGCACCTTCTTTTCAACATCTGGCTCGCTCCAGGTGCACTGGTTTTCATCCGCCAGCTCGTCCGCATCGGAGACAGATCCAGCCGGATCCTCCAGGATCTTTCGATCGTGATCGCCATCGGAATGACGATCGCGCTCGGGCTCCAGATGGAGCAGATCGATTGGGTTCTCCAGTGCATCTATTTCGCCCCGGTCTTCGTGCTGCTCCAGATCCTGCAGCTCATGTGGATCGACATGCGCCTGCGCAAAGGCGGCGTCACCCGCGCGAGCAAGCGCCCGGTCGTCGGCCTGGGGCGGCGCAACCTCATCTACGTGGGCGGGCTCCTCGCGCTCGCCACGTCGGTCATGGACCATGTCCCGTTCATGGGACCCGTCATCCCCGCCTTGGGCAACGTCCTTCTCGCGGTCTACCTGTTCTTCCTGAGCCAGGCCATCTCCCAGCAGCGGCTCCTGAACCTCGCCGCGCTCTTCTCGCGTTTCCTCGTCCTTCTCGCCGTCGCTTTCACGCTCACGATCATCTACTCGATGCTCGTGGGATGGATCGAGAACAGCCCGGTGCTGTTCTTCTTCAACTCGTTCATCGCCTCGTTCCTGATCCTCACCCTGCTCGACCCGCTGCGAGCGCTTGTCCGATACTTCACTGAACGCCTGCTGACCCCGCAGCACCGCAGGCTCCGGCAGGTCCTGGTCGAGGGGCAGCGCAACCTCGCGGGCATCGTCGACATGGCGAGCCTCTTCCAGGAGATCATCCTGACGACGGAGCGAACGCTGCAGCCGGACTGGATCGGCCTGTACGTGCTCCGGGCGGACGGGACCAAGTACAGGCGCATGCGGGAGAACCATCCGGCCGACATCCCGACGCCGGTGGAGCTCCTGGCCACGCATCCCCTTCTCGAGCACTGCCGCAGGCTGCGCAGGAAGAACGAGCTGCCGATCCTCCTCGACCAGATGCTCGAGAGCGAGATGGACCGCTCCGCGAGCCGCGTTCAACGCGACCAGCTGGCTTCGCTGATCTCCGGCCTGCGCGCTCTCGGCGCCAATCTCCTGATCCCGATCTTCGACGACAACCAGATCCTGGCTTTCGTCGCGATCCTCGCTCCCGCGCCACCCGACCCCTGGGGCAGCAACTGGGGCCTGCTTCCCATCATCTTCCCGTACTACGAGGCCGCCGCGCAAAGCATGCGAAGCATGGAGGTGTACGTGAAGAGCCGCGAGAAGGAGCGCCTCGCGACGCTCGGCGAGATGGCCGCGGGCCTCGCCCACGAGATCCGGAACCCGCTCGGCGCGATCAAGGGTGCCGCGCAGTTCCTGGATCCGACCACGGACCGGCCCGAAAGCAAGTTCCTGAAGGTGATCGTCGAGGAGACCGACCGCCTGAACCGCGTCGTCTCGCAGTTCCTCGAGTACTCCAAGCCTCCGAAGACGGACCTCAAGCCGATGGAGATCTCCCCCCTGGTCGAGAGGATCGTCGAGTCCGCGCGGCCGGGCGTCGGCCCGTCGGTGACGCTCGAGTTCATCCCTTCGGCCGTTCCGTTCCGAGTGCGCATCTCGCCCGAGCAGATCCACCAGGTCCTGCTCAACCTGATCCAGAACAGCCTCCGGGCGCTCGATAAGAGGAAGGATCCCAGGATCCGCGTCTTCATCGAACCGGAGGGCGCGGCCGAAGTGGCGATCGTGGTCGAGGACAACGGCATGGGGATCCGGCGCGAGAATCTCGAGAAGCTCTTCATCCCCTTCTTCACCACGTCGCCGAGCGGCACGGGCCTGGGCCTTTCCATCTCGCAGAAGATCATCGAGGCCCACGGGGGCCGCATCGAGGTGTCCACGGAAGAGGGGCGATTTAGCCGTTTTTCCGTGATACTACCGGTGACAGGCACACAGGATCCGGAGGGCTAGAGCCTTGGCAGGTCGCGTCCTCGTCGTCGACGACGAGAAGAACATCACGTTCGTCATCCAGGCCATGCTGCAGAAGCAGGGCTTCGAGGTCGTTCCGCTGAACGATCCCGTCGAGGCCGTCAGCCTGATCGACTCGGAAGACTTCGACCTGGTCATCACGGACCTCTACATGCCCGGCATGACGGGCATGCAGCTGCTCGAGCACTGCCGCAAGAAGCACGCGCGCCTTCCCGTCGTCATCATCACGGCGTTCGGCACGGTCGAGGCGGCGGTGAGCGCGCTCAAGCAGGGCGCGTTCGACTTCATCACCAAACCCTTCGACCAGACCGAGCTCGTGAACGTCGTGAAGAAGGCGGTCGCCACCTCCTTTCAAAGGCAGAAGGAGCCCACGGAGCCGTCCGCGTCAGCGCCGCAGATCTCCTCGATCGTGGGCACGAGCGCCGAGATGCAGGAGATCTTCAAGGTGATCGGCAAGATCGCCGGCTCGCCCTCGACCGTGCTCCTGCGGGGCGAGAGCGGGACAGGCAAAGAGCTCGTGGCCTACGAGATTCACCGGCTCTCGCAGCGGGCCTCGAAGCCTTTCATCAAGATCAACTGCGCGGCCATCCCGGCCACGCTCATCGAGAGCGAGCTCTTCGGCTACGAAAAGGGTGCTTTCACCGGCGCGGTCGGCTCGAAGCCCGGGCGATTCGAGCTCGCGCACGAAGGGACGCTTTTCCTGGACGAAGTGGCCGAGATGCCGCTCGAGATGCAGGTGAAGCTGCTTCGCGTGCTCCAGCAGCAGGAGTTCGAGAGGGTCGGAGGCCTGCACACGATCAAGGTGGACGTGCGCATCATCACCGCGACCAACAAGGACCTCGAGGCCGAGGTGAAGGCCGGGCGCTTCCGCGAGGACCTGTTCTACCGCCTGAACGTGGTGCCGATCCACCTGCCTCCGCTGCGCGAGCGCCGCGACGATATCGACCTGCTGGTGAAGTTCTTCCTGGCGCAGTTCAACGAGAAGCTCGGCAAGGGAATCCTGGGCGTCTCTCCCGACACGATGCAGGCGCTCCGCTCCTACTCATGGCCGGGCAACATCCGCCAGCTCGAGAACGCCCTCGAGCGCATGGTGCTCATGGCCGACGGCCCGATGCTCGAGACCGGCGACCTGCCCGACGAGCTCGCGGCCGCGACCGGCCACGCGTTCGACGAAACGACCGCGGGCTTCAAGGAGATCGTCCGCCGCAAGACGCAGAACCTCGAGCGAGACCTCATCGAGAAGGCCCTCGAGGAGACGGGTGGTAACGTGACCCGCGCGGCGGAGAAGCTGGGCCTTTCCCGCAAGGGCCTTCAGCTCAAGATCAAGGAACTCGGCCTCAAGAGGATCTGAGTCCCGTTCCCGCCGCCGCTCATCGGAACATGGATGGCGTGAGGATCGTGGTGCGCACGCGGTTGTTGCCCCAGGTCGTGATGGCATAGCCGCCGGGAACCACCGCGCACCTGGGAGTGAACGCGTCGGTGCCCGGCCAGACCATGCGAAGTAGCCGTTCTCGAGTGCGACCAGGTCGTTCCCGCCCAGGGGGCCGAGGGTCTCCACCGCTCCGGTCGTGACGTTCATGAGATAGCCCGTCGGGATCTTCATGCTCTGGCCGGACTGCACCGCGCACCAGAGCCTCCCGTTGTGCCAGTGGGCGTCGGGGATGGGGACGGGGTCGGGCTCGGCTGAGGCGACGTGATCGTCCAGGTGACGATCACCTCGGGTAACACGTTCCCCGCGTTGTCCCGCGCGGTCACGGAACTCGGGAGAGCGGTTGTTCGTGAACTGCGAAGGCGAAGCGGTCAGCCTGACGGTGGGCGGGTTCCCGACCGGCTCGCGCTCGAGCGGCGCCTTGAAGCTCAGCGCGCCGGTCGCGGGCCCTTCGATACGATGCTCGAACTCGTAGACCTGAAAACCCGCCGCGGTGATCCGGATCAAGTGCATTCCGCGCGCGATCCGGAAATGCGTGTGGCCATTCCCGTCGCTCACGCGACTCTCGGTGCCGACGCTCACGTTCGAGCCCGCGACGAGCCGGTTCAGCGCGAGAAAGCCCATTCGACGAGGCGGCGGGTACCCCAGCTGGCGTGCATGAGCGCCACGCAGGTCGGGTCCTCGAGCGCGCGGCGCTCGCGCGCCAGCTCCGGGCGGATCGCGATCGACTTGTAATCGGGCGTGCCGATGAACTTCGGCAGGTTCGTCTCCTCGTTCTTCAGATGGGCGCCGAAGAACGTGACGTTGCCGCCACCCACCTCCGGGGCGATCCGCGTGGAGGCTTCGGCCACCTGGTCGGCGATGTCGAACGGGGCCACGGCCTCGATCTGCCTTTCGATCCCGGGCTTGGCCAGGCAATCGGCGAAGGGAGAATCCTTGCCCTCCTCGAGCCGGGTCAGGACGTAACCCTCGTACGCCCAATGGTAATTGGTGATCGAGTGGGTGGAGCCGTCCACCAGGGACCTCCAGGCCTCGCCGGGCGGCCAGGAGAACAGCTTCCCCCACGGGAGCATCCTGAAGCTCGGGATCTGGTCGGCGTGGAACGGCTGCGCGAGATCCTGGATATAATGAAGGGCCCACATGAGAACGCGCGTGCCCCAGACCGCGTCTCCGGCCTGGATCATCCGCTTGGCTTCCTCGGCCACGGCCTGGGCGCGCTCGCGGGCAACCCCCAGCGGGCGGAACGGATACTGAAGCGAGGAAAGCGGAGCGGAAAGCTTCACGCCGCCGAAGAACTGATGGCGAAAGCCCTGGCTTCCGGTTCCGGTGATTCCCCCCATCCATTTGCGATCCCCATTGGGGTCCAGATGGTCGGGCAGGTCCTTGTCCATTCCCGCGTCGGGATCGTCCACGAACGGGCCCGTGACGATCTCGGCCAGGCTGACCTGCGTCCCTTTCACGCAATGCTCGGCCGCGGTCGGCGGGAGCGGCTTCGGAAGGACGGGATTCAGCTCGAGCTTCTTCGCGAGCTCCGCGTAGCGCCTTTCATCCTCGGGCGGGCACGGCGCCTTGTGCTTTTCCATCGCCAGGCGATCGCGAAGCTCGGCCGGAAGCGCGGCGAAAGCCCACGGCATCAGATGGACATGCTTGTACCAGGCATGCGCGTCGAGCGGGCAGACGAATGCCGATCCCAGACCCAAGATTCCCGCGGCCCATACAGCTCTGGAAGATAAGCCGCGGAAGTGTCTTATGGGAAGAGCCCTCGGAGGAGCATGGCTTTGTTCAGGCGCTCGACCCCGCAAATGAGGGCCGCGGCCTTCATGCCGCATTTGTAACGAGCCTGGACATCGACGACCCGCTTGAACGCATTGGCCATGACTTCAGCCAGTTTCGCATTCACTTCGGTTTCGCTCCAGAAGAAACTCGACAGGCCCTGCACCCATTCGAAGTAGGAGACGATCACGCCGCCGGCGTTGCAAAGGACGTCGGGAAGGATGAACACCCCGCGGTCCTCGAGCTCCTTGCTCGCGGCCGCGTTGATCGGGCCGTTTGCGCCTTCGGCGATGATCTTGGCCTTCACCTTGCCGACGTTGGCTTCTGTGATTACGCCGTCGATGGCCGCCGGGATCAGGATGTCGACCGGAAGGGCGAACATGTCCTCGTTCGTGATCGCTTCAGCCTCCGGGAAGCCGGCGAGCGTCTTGTTCTTCTGGAAGTATTGCACGAGCTGCGGAACGTTCAGGCCGTTCTTGTTGTAGATCGCGCCGCCGACGTCGCCGACCGCGACGACCTTGGCCCCGAGCTGGTGGATCTCGAGGGCGGCGATGCTGCCCACCTTGCCGAATCCGTGCACGGAAACCGTCGCGCCCGCGTCGAGGCGCGGAGCGTGCTTGCCCATCGAGGCCATGTGCTTGACCGCGTGCTGGATCGTGTAAACGACGCCTCGGCCGGTGCTTTCGGCGCGGCCGAGCGAGCCGCCGATCTCGATCGGCTTGCCCGTGACGACGCCGGGAATCGCGAAGCCGCGTTCCTGCGAGAAGGTGTCCATGATCCACGCCATGTGCTGGCCGTCCGTTCCGACGTCCGGGGCCGGGATATCGCGGTCCGGACCGATGATCATGTTGATCTCGGTCGTGTAGCGGCGGGTGAGCGCCTGCTGCTCCTGGCGGGAGAGCTGGCGCGGGTCGACGCGGATGCCCCCCTTGGCGCCACCGAGGGGAAGGCCGACGAGCGAGCACTTGAAAGTCATGAGCATCGCCAGACCCGCGACTTCGGAAAGGTTCACTTCCGGATGGAAGCGGATTCCGCCCTTGC
>CAYZKI010000126.1:0-8537 GCA_964478745.1 uncultured Bacteriovoracaceae bacterium | reverse complement strand
CGTGGAAACGGCCCGCGCGGCGGTGGCGGCGGTGATCGCGGCCCGCGTGGCGGCGGTGGCGGCGATCGCGACCGTGGCGGACGCGGACGCCGGGGCGGCCGAGGCCGTCGTGGAGGCAGGTTCCGCAACGACCGGGACACGCGCGGCGGGGGCCAGGGTCTTTCCGACAACGCGGGCAACCGCGCCGGCGGCAACGGCAACGGTAACGGCGGCAGTGCCGGCGGAAACGGCGATGGCGGCGGAAGCAGCGATGCTCCTCCGACACCGAGCGCTCCGCCGCTGACTTGATCGTCGCGGCGTAGGTAGGTGGCGGAGCTTGGCTTCGACGTTCGTCCTGCGGATCAGCCTGCCTCGTGAGGTGCGCGTGCGCGGGCAGAAGCTCGCGCGCGAGGACTTCTTCGACTGGGTCTGGGCCGAGTTCGGGCGGCGCGGGCTCGCCGGTGTCCACGAGGGCACGGTGCTGAGCGAGCAGGCCGCCGAGAGCGGGCTCGAGACGGAGTCGTGGACGGTCGATTCGGGCGAAGCGCCCCGCGAGCGCGACTGGATCGGCGGCCAGGCCGTCGAGACGGCCGAGCTCTATTTCGAGACTTCGGAGAGCGCGCTCGCCGCGCGCGATGCGATCAGTAGGGCCACGGGCCTCGAGGTCGCCGCCCCGCGCGAGCAGAAGGAGCAGGACTGGGACGCCGAATGGAAGGCCTCGTTCCGCGGAGCGGAGGTCCCGCCGTACTGGCGCATCCTTCCGCCGTGGGTGGACGCGGGCAGGAGCACGGCGGGCGTGCTTCGCATCAATCCGGGCGCGGGCTTCGGCACGGGCACGCACGAGACGACGCAGCTTTGCCTGGGCGCGCTCGCCGAGCTGTGCACGAAGCTCCCGAACGGGCTCGACGACGAGCGCGCGCTCGACTTCGGAAGCGGCTCGGGAATCCTTTCGATCGCGCTCGCCAAGCTCGGCGCGCGCGTCGACGCCGTCGAGATCGACCCGCTCGCCAACGAGAACGCCGCCGAGAACACCCGGCTCAACGACCTGCTGGACCGCGTGCGCTTCCACACCGCGCTCGAGGAGATCGCCTCGCCCGCGCCTTACGCGATCGTCGTCGCGAACATCCTCAAGCCCGTGCTCCTCGAGTTCTCGGAGCGGCTCGTGAAGAGGCTTCAGCCCGGAGGCGCGCTCGTGCTTTCAGGCCTGATCGACGCGGACGTCGAGCCGGTCTCGGCACGCTACGGGGCGCTGATGGGCATCGCGCCCGAGGTGCGCAGCCTCGGCGATTGGCGCGCGCTCGTGTGGCCTTCGCGGCTCTACGAGTAGCCTCGTATCCGCGAACCTAGAACGCCACGCTCACCGTCGCCGAGCAGACGCTCGTTGAGCCCGATTCGCAGAGGCGGTAGCTGAAGCTTCCGCCCCCTTTCTTCGGGAAGCTCGTGTCGGTGTGCGTTCCATCGTTCGGCGTCGAGAGATGCAGGACGCCGTTGCGGTAGATGTCCACCGTGGCGCCGGACGCCCCGCTCCAGCCGAGCTCGACGGATTTCGCGGACTTCGTCTTGTACGCTCTCGCCGAGAGAGCGATCCCGCTCGGCGGGAGAGGCGAAGGGCTCGGAGAAGGGGCCGGGCTCGGCGACGCGCTCGGAGAGGGCGAAGGGCTCGGCGAGCTTCCCGACGGAGGGTACAGCGCCTCGACGCCGGCGATGTCGTCCGGATCGAGCTGGCGGCCGGTCTGGGCGCACCAGCCGATGCTCGGATACATGGTCGCGCTTCCCACGGCCGAGTGGCCGAGGCCGAGCGCATGTCCGAGCTCGTGCGTGGCGACGTCCTCGATGTACATCCCGCCGGAGCACCCGGACGTGCCGGTGTGGAACTGGAATCCCGCGTCCCAGAAGACCACGTCCGCGTCGATGATGCTTCCGCCCGACCACCAGGTGTAGGCCGTGGCGATCGTTCCGCCGTTGGAGGCGTTGCGGAACATGACGACGTTCTTGCCGTCGTTCGAGTTCGTGGAGATCGAGGTCGTCCCCGCGTAGGCGTACCTGAAGTTCGCCCCGGACTGCTGGCCCCAGGCGTCGGCCCCTTGCTGGACGGCCGCGATCGCGTCCGCTTCAGGAACGTCCAGGTTCCTGGGGTTGATGTAGTAGGAAACGGGCATCCGGGGCCATTTCACGCTGCCGGCGTCGTAACCTTGCGCGGTGATCGAAACTGCGAGCACGAGGCCCGATGCGCCGATGAACCTGATTGCGCGATGATTCGTTTTCATGGTCGCGCTCCTCAGTTACCCGCGGCCCTGGAGCCGGCCAGCCTGCGCACGTCCTCGAGCTTGAGCGCGCTTCCCTTGATCCTGTCGCCGTCGAGCTCGAGCATGGAGCCGTCCCCGTCTGGTAGCCACGCGCCTTTCTCCTTCGAGTCCCGAAGCAGGAAAATCGCCCGCTGGCCCTGCCGCGGGGGCTCGGGCGTATGCGAAACGTGGAGAGTGAGGTCGCCGATCGTGCCGCCCTCGACCGCGTAGTCGAGAGCGCGAAGCGGCTTGCCCTTGATCGCTTCCTCTTCCTGGAGCTTGGCTCTCGTGATGATCAGGCGATCGCCGAAGGAGTTGACCTCGAAGGCGGCGTTCACCTCGGAGACCGTCGCGACCACCACCCGTTCGGCGCGCCGAAGGCCGGCTTCGAGCGCTTTCTCCGAAACGTGGCCACTTTCGGAATGAGCGGGAAGGGCGCCGGCTGCCGCCAGCGCGAGAAAGGCTGTCAGAAATTTTCGCATGCATCCCCCGATACGCGAATAAAATGACGCTAAGCGTTAATTATCAGCGAGAGAATGCTCTCCGGCAAGTGTGTCCGTGCGGACTCTGCGACCTGGTCTCGATTATCCCGGCGAAGGAGGGCCGAATGGCTCGAAAGAGACCATTGCTCCCCGATTTGCGGGTACGCGCTGGCCGGCCTGCTGTCCGGCTTGCTGGGAGGCCAAGGCCTGTTCCTCGATCGTGCGCTGCTGGTCCTGGATCTGAACCTGTGCGGCGGCGAGGCTTCGTGACTGGTTCTGAAGCTCGGATCGCAGCGTCTCGATCTGGAGCCTGAGCTCGGCGGCCTCGTTCCGCGCCTCCTGGAGGCGGGCCTCGTCGGCCGCGAAGCGTGCTTCGTCGGCGGGAGTACCGGCGGCGGCAGTTCCGGTGCCCGCGGCTTGCCCGGCCTGTTGTTGCGCTTGGGGCGGCTGTTGCTGCTCCGGCTGCGCCTGATCCGGGGCCGCCGCGGAGAGCTGCGGAAAGACGCATTCGCAGGCCAGCCGCTCCGCTGGCGGAGCCGCGGCTTGTCCGGCCTGCTGCCCGGCTTGAGGCGAGGGAGAAGGCGGGCCCCAGAAGATTCCCGCGCTGTTTCCGTCCGCGTACAGCACGGGTTCCTGCGCCGAAGCGATCGGCGCAAGCGTGAGCAGCAGGGCGAGCGGCAACGCGAGAACGGAAAGTCGGCGAAGGTTCATGCCCGTCTGCGCTGCAACGCGCAGGCCTGGTGCGCCGTCGGTCAGGTCTTGTCGTGAGCCGAGGGCCGCGCGCCGGCGGGCGACGGCTGCGGCTGCGACTGGGACTGCGTCCGCGCCAGGACGGCGGGCTCTTCCGCTCGGCGGGCTTCGGGCTGCGGAAGGTAGCGGGCGGGAATGACCTTGAACGCCGACTCCGTCGAGGTCAGCCAGTTGAAACGGACCAGATGGCCCAGCGCCGCGACGCCGTCTTTCCAGCTGATCTTCTTCCCCTGAAGGCGGGTGCGCGGATAGTAGGAGATCGGAAGCTCGTAGATGCGCGCGCGCACCTTCGCGACGTAGGCCGTGAGCTCGACCTCGATGCCGAAGCGCTTCGAGCGCAGGTTCATGGCCTGGATCAGGTCCGTGCGGAAGATCTTGTAGCAGGTCTCCATGTCCGTCAGGTAGATGCCCGAGAACAGGTTCGAGAGCACGGTAAGGAGCCGGTTCACGAAGTAGTGGTAGGTTCGGTGCACCTGCATCGCGTTCTTCTTGAAGCGGCTGCCGTAGACGACGTCGGCGCGGCCCGCGATCAGGGGCTCAAGGAGCGAGCGCACGTCGGCCGGGTCATACTCGAAGTCGGCGTCCTGGATCATGACCAGATCGCCGCGCGCGGCTTGAAAGCCCCGGATGACCGCGGCTCCCTTTCCCTGATTCGGGTTTTGCTCGAGCAGCTGGTAGCCGTACTTGGGCTGAAGCGCGCGAAGGATGGAAAGGCTTCCGTCGCGCGAGCAGTCGTCGACGAAGATCCACTCGCGCTCGATCGGGCAGGGCGACGCCATGAGGCGCTCGATCACCTGGGCCAGGCTCTGTTCTTCGTTGTAGACGGGGACGACGACGGTGAGTTTCATCATGCGTTCTGCCTCAAACTCTTTCACTTAATGTGGCGCGGAATGCCGGGACCAGCAGCGCCGCGTGCACGCCCGAGGCGAAGAGCCACGCGAGCTGCAGGAAAACCCGCGTGCGGATCAGGTCCACGTACCAGCCACGGTAGCCCATGCTGACAAAGCCCAGGACGACAATCCAGCGGAAAGCGGCGCTCGCGTCGGGCCGGAGCGCGCGGATGAACTGGATGGCAAGCAGCGGATAGACCGTGATCAGCGTGTAATCGTGCGCGACGCGGGCGAAGTAGGTGGAGATGGCCAGGGCCCCGGCGAACGCGTACCCGGCGTCGTTCTCGAGGAAGCGCCGCCGGCACGCGGCGACCCAGATGCCGAGCAGCGAGACCAGGATCAGCATCGCGAGCGTTTCCTGTCCCTCCATCACGGGCCAGATGCCGTGCGTGATGATCCACATCGTGACCTTGATCTCGTTGTAGCGCGGGAGCACTTCTGTCAGGTAGGGCACCGTCTGGTTCCAGAACAGCAGGAACGGCAGGAAGCACGCGAGCCCCACGAGCGCGGCGAAGCGGAAGCCCTTCACGAACTCGCCGCGATGCCACTGGGCGAGCCAGTAGCCGATGCCGACCGCGAAGGCCGCGGGCGCGGGGTAGAGCTTCAGCGCGAAGGCCAGGCCCGTCAGCACGGCCGAGAGGTTCACGCGCCCCGCGAGCATGGCCCAGAGCGCGCCGCCGAAGCAGAGAAGCACGTAGATGTCGTTCGTCCCGCGCTCGAGCGCGAACATGAGCGGAAGCTGCAGCATCGCGAGCGCGAAGAACGCGGGGAAGAGCCACCCGCGGCGCAGGTCGATCGCGGGCCGGAGCGCGAGCTGGTCGCGCAGGGTCCAGAGGTAAACGACGCCCGTCGTCCCGACGAAGATCAGGATCTGGTGGATCGTGCGCGCCACCGGGAAGCTGAGCCACGCCGTCCAGCCGAACAGCCAGTACATGAGCGGCGGATAGACGATGTCACGCCCGAGATCGTCGCCGCAGACCTCGCCGCGCACCAGGTACGGGTTCCAGCGGTGCTCGCAGTGGTGGAAGGTCCAGAGATTCTGGAAATCGAGCCCCCAGAAGGTGTGGGGCGGGATCGAGCGGTAGGCGAAAACGGAGAGGACGAGCAGCGTGAAGACCGCGAAGAGGAAAAGGCGCGGCTTTCTCGCGGCGTCCTGCATCGGCGATCAGGATCCGCTGCGGGTCCCGGCGGGGGTCTGGGCCGAGGCGTTGAATTCGCCGGCCTTCTTCCTGCCCTTGAGCTCGCGGGCCAGGCCGTAGATCTGAAGCATGCCGTTCAGCGCGTTCTTCATCTCGTTGAGATCGAGCGTGCTCTCGCCGCGGATGCGGTTCGTGAAGACGGTGGGCGTCTCGCCGACCTTGAAGCCGCGGTAGTAGAGCGCGACCAGGAACTCGCTGAGCGCGATGAAGCCCGTGGCCTTCTTGCCCCCGTGCTCGGCCAGTACCTCGGCGGCGCGCCGCGAGTAGACGCGGAAGCCGCTCGTGTAGTCCTTGGCGGGAATGCGAAGGAGAGTGCGGGCGACGAGATTCGTCATCTTCGAAAGGGCGCGGCGGCTGAGCGGCCAGTTCTCGATCTTGCCGCCTTCGGTGTAGCGGCTGGCGATCAGGGCATCGAGGCCGCGGCGGTGCGCTTCCTCGACCAGCGCCGGGATCTGCTTGGGCGGGTGCGAGAAGTCGGCGTCCATCTCCACCAGGTACTGGCAGCCCTGAGGAAGAAGCTGCTTCAGGCCTTCGACGACGGCGGTCCCGCGTCCGGCCTTGGTCTTGCGGTGCGTGACGGCCACGTTCGGCACGCCTGCGCCCTGGGCGGCTTTCACCGTGTCGTCGGTCGGTGAGTCGTCGATCACCACGATCGGGGAATCGGGATTGTGCGCGCGAAGGTCCTTGAGAAGGAGGGCGATGCCTTCCTGCTCTTTGTAAGTGGGCACGATGATTCCGTAGCGGGGCAAAGTCTTCGTCATTTCAGGTCCTTTGAGGGATTTCACTTTCATAGCGGGGCCAGGGCAGACAGGCAAGCGCGCCGGACAGGATCAGCCACAGGAGCTGGAGCACGACATGAAGCCTGATCCAATCCACGAACCAGCCCCGATGGCCCAGAACGGCGACGAAACCCAGGAGCGTCACCGCCCGCCAGGCCAGGGGTGCATCGGGCCGGGCCGCGCGCAAGAACTGGATCAGAAGAAGCGGGTAAGCGGTGATCAGGTTGTAGTCGTTGCTGACCGACGGGAACCAGGTGCCCAGGGCGAGAGTCCCGGCCAGGGCAAGCGCCGTGTCGCCCGCACGGATGCGCGCGCGGCTCGCCGCCGTCCAGGCCACGAGCGTGAGGCCCAGGAGCAGGGATCCCGGGCCTTTGCCGATGAAGGCCAGGGTTCCGTGCGCGTGGACGGCGATCGCCGAGGTCGACGAGGTCCACTTGGGAAGGATGACCGTCGCGTAGGGCACGGTCTGCGGCCAGAACACGAGAAACGGAAGGACCGCGGCCGCGACCATGGAAGGCCCGAACCGGAGCGAGGGCTTGAGGCCCCGCGCCGCGAGGAATCCCAGCCCCAGGCAAGCCAGGCCGAAGCCCGGGTAGAGCTTGAGCGCGAGCGAAAGCCCCAGGAGCCCGCCCGCGAGCGCGAGGCGCCCTTTCCGGAGCGCGATCAGCGCCGCGGCCCACAGGACGAGCACGAAGACGTCGTTGTTGCCGCGCTCGATCGCGTAGGCGAGCGGGAACTGGAGCAGGAAGAGCGGCAGGAACCACGGGAGAACGGGCGCGAGGCGGGGCGCCGCTTCCGCGGTCCGGCGCAGGTCGTCCTTCGACAGGCGGTAGGTGGCCCAGGCGGTACCCGCGACCAGGAAGGCCGTGAAGAGCGCGTGCGCGATGGGGAATGGAACGATGCGCGTCCAGACGTAGGTCCAGTAGAGCAGCGGCGGGTAGACCATGTCGCGGCCGAGCGGGTCGCCGCAGTCGGCGCCCGTCGCCGCGTACGGGTTGTCGCGGCCCGCTTCGCACTGGTGAAAGAGCCAGAGGTTCTGGAAGTCGAGGCCGAAGTAGCTCCAGAACGGGATGCCGCGAAGCCCGTGGATCGCGACGAGCAGGATGAAGATGATCCCGCCGACGAAGAGCCAGGGCGGGCGGGCGATCGTCCTAGAACGCGAATCCAAGCAGGATGTCCGCGAGCTTGCGGATCATCGTGTCGGGCAGAAGCTCGGTGTGGAGCCCGATGAAGAATCCGCGGTGGTTGACGGCCTCGGCGCCCGGGAAGTCTTCCGGCCGGCAGCCCACCTGGTAGGTTTTCAGCGCGGGCTGGCGAGTGAAGTTGCCGCTGATCACGGGGCGGTTCTCGACGCCCTGGGCGGTCAGGTAGTTCAGGTACTCGCGATGCCGGCTCGCGAGCCTCGGGCTCAGCAGGGCCGGGAACCCGAACCAGACGGGCTCGGTTCCAGGGGCGGCGTTCGGGAACGAGAGCTGCTCCTGCCATTTCGGGTGGGCGCGAAGGGCCGAGGTCAGCCGCTTCCAGTTCTCGATGCGGTTGCCGTTCAACGTCTTCACGCGGGCCAGCTGGCAGAGACCCATCACCGCCTGGATCTCCATCGGGCGGAAGTTGTAGCCCAGGTTCACGAAAAGGAAGCGCGGGTCGACGTCGGGGTGCTGCTTCTCGATCTCGGCCTTGTTCGAGAGCTCGCGCGACCAGCCGTGCGCGCGCAGGCACTTGAGAAGGTCGTAGTCTTCCTGGGTGTGGCAGACCACCATGCCGCCTTCGCCGGTGGTGATGTGGTGGGAGTAGTAGAAGGAGTAGCTTCCCATGTCGCCCAGCGTGCCCAGGATCTTCCCGTGCGCGCGGCTTCCGAGCGATTCGCAGGTGTCCTCGAGCGTGATCCAGTCGTGCTCGCGCGCGATGGCCATGAGCTCGTTCATCGGCGCGGAGTTGCCGAGGATGTGCACGATGACCATGCCGCGGGTGCGGGCCGTGATCTTGCGGCGCACGTCGGAGATGTCGGCGTTCAGGGTGTTCGGGTCCACGTCGACGAAGACGGGCTTCATGCCGAGCTGGAGGATCGGCCAGACGCTCGTCGACCAGCAGACCGAGGGAACGAGGACTTCATCGCCGGGCTTGAGGTGCTTCTTGCGGGCCTGGTTCGCGAGCACGGCGTAGGCCAGGAGGTTGG
>CAYZKI010000125.1:0-8629 GCA_964478745.1 uncultured Bacteriovoracaceae bacterium | reverse complement strand
GTACCACGGCATCGCCGATGTCGAGATCCGTTACCGCCAGCGCTACCTCGATCTGATCATGACCGAGGAGTCGCGCGCGACTTTCCTCAAGCGCTCGAAGATCGTCGAGGAGGTCCGCAAGTTCTTCCTCGAGCACGACTTCGTCGAAGTCGAGACGCCGATGATGCATCCGATCGCGGGCGGCGCGACCGCGCGCCCGTTCATCACGCATCACAACGCCCTCGACATGAAGCTGTTCATGCGGATCGCGCCCGAGCTTTACCTCAAGCGCCTGGTCGTCGGCGGCATCGAGCGCGTCTTCGAGATCAACCGCAACTTCCGCAACGAGGGCATCTCGATCAAGCACAACCCCGAGTTCACGATGCTCGAGTTCTATCAGGCATACGCGACCTACGAGGACCTCATGGACCTGACCGAGAGGCTCTTCCGTCAGGTCGCCCGCAACGTGCTCGGCACCGAGAAGATCACCTACCAGGGCACTCCGATCGACCTGGCGTCGCCTTGGCGGCGCCTTCCGGTCGAGGACGCGATCGTCGAGTACTCGGGCTTCAAGGACCGCTCCAAGCTCCGGAACAAGGAAGCGCTGCTCGCCTACGGCAAGAGCAAGGGCATCCACATGGATCCGAAGGATTCGGTGGGCGGCCTCATGATGGTGGTCTTCGACGAGGAGGTCGAGAAGCACCTGATCCAGCCGACCTTCGTGACGCAATACCCGCTCGACGTCTCGCCGCTCTCGCGCAAGAACGAGAAGGACCCCTTCATCGTGGACCGTTTCGAGCTTTACATTTATGGCCGGGAAATGGCGAACGCCTTTTCCGAGCTCAACGACCCGATCGACCAGCGCCAGCGGTTCGAGTGGCAGGTCGAGGCCAAGAACGCCGGAAACGAAGAGGCCTGCGACATGGACGACGACTACGTCATGGCCCTCGAGTACGGGATGCCGCCCACGGCCGGGCAGGGCATCGGGATCGATCGCCTGGTCATGCTCCTGACGGACTCCCCGAGCATCCGCGACGTCATCCTGTTCCCGCACATGCGCCCGAACGCGGGGAACGCGACTGGGACGCCGCGTGAGCCCGTGAGTCGACAGACCTAGCTCATTTGCGGTGGGCGCGGTAATCTTCAGGAAGTGAATCGCTCGATCTTCCCCATCCCGATGCTGGCGGGCCGTTTCCTTCTTTCGAAGGCATCGGACCGCTTCCTTTCCTTCATCGCCTGGGTCTCCGTAGTGGGGGTGGCGCTCGGGGTGCTCGCGCTGACCGTGGTCACGAGCGTGATCAACGGTTTCGAGAACGAGCTATCCCGCGTGGTGACCGGCCTGAACGGGGACGTGGTCCTCTATTCGAGGCGCGAGCCGATCTCGGATCCCAAGAGCGTCGAGGCGCGCATCCGGAAGATCGTCCCGAATACGCGGGCCGTGACTTCGTCCTTCGTCACCGAGCTGATGATCTCGGGTCCTGGCGGCGTCGCGGGGGCGGTGCTCGAGGGCTTCGACCGCGATACGCTCGGCGCCGTGACGGCAGTACCCCGGGCTGTGACCAAGGGCGCGCTTCCGACAGCGGAGAACGAGGTGGCGCTCGGCTTTTCGCTCGCCCAGCGGATCGGCGCCATCGTAGGCAGCGACGTCCGCCTGATCATCCCGTTCATCGAGGCCGAGCAGTCGGGCGGCGGCGGTGGGGCGGGGGGCGCCTCCCGAAGCGTCCAGGTGCGGGTGTCGGGAATCGTCCAGATGGGATTGAACGATTACGACTCGAAGTTCCTCTTCGCTCCGATCGGGGCGGTCCAGAATCTGATGAAGTTCCCGGGCCGGGTGACGAACTTCAAGATCAAGCTCGCGCAGGGAGGGAACTCGCGCGTCGCGGCGGACCAGCTTACCGATGCCTTCGGATTCCCCTTCCGGGCGAAGAGCTGGTCGGACCTGAACAAGAACCTGCTTTACGCGATCGAGCTCGAAAAAGCCGTCATCTCGATCATCCTGGCGGCGATCGTGATCGTCGCGGCCTTCAACGTGGTCAGCACGCTGATGATGATGATCCACGACAAGACCCGCGAGATCGCGATCCTCAAGGCCATGGGCTTCACCCGCGGGCAGAGCTTTCTCCTGTTTTGCGCGATCGGGCTCGGGATGGGAATCGTCGGCACCCTGGCCGGCGTCGGCATAGGACTGCTGATCAATACCTTGCTGGCCAATACCCGCCTGATCGACCTTCCGCCTGAAATCTACAACATCGGCTTCCTGCCCGTGATCACCCGCTGGCACGAAGTCGGAATGATCGCGATCGTCGCGGTGCTCGTCTCGTTCGTGGCGACGCTTTACCCGTCGTTCCGCGTCTCGATGCGATCGCCGCTTGAGGGCTTGAGACATGAATAATCCGACTCAGGGCGGAAGGCCCAATCCCGCGGTGGGTGGCCAGCCCCAGCAGCAGGGAGCCCGCACCCCTCTCGGCAAGGCGCCGGCCCCGCTTCTCACGGTGAAGCAGATCAAGAAATCGTTCTTCAAGGGGAAGACCGAGATCCCCGTCGTCCGCGGCGTCGACATGGTGATCAACGCCGGCGAGATGGTGGCGATCACGGGCGCTTCAGGCGTCGGAAAGAGCACGCTGCTCCACATGCTGGGAACGCTCGAGACGCCGACCTCGGGCAAGGTGCTCTTCGGGCCGCAGCAGCAGGACGTCTTCGCCTTTTCCGAAAAGAACCTTTCGTCCTTCAGAAACCGTTCGCTGGGCTTCGTTTTCCAGTTCCATTACCTGCTGCCGGAGTTCGACGCGCTCGAGAACGTGATGATGCCGGCGCTGATCGCGGGCCATGCCCGGAACACGAGCGAGAAGCAGGCCCGCGACCTGCTCAATTTCGTCGGCGTCGGGCACCGGCTGAACCATCGTCCGAGCGAGATGTCGGGCGGCGAACAACAGCGCGTCGCAATTGCCCGTTCCGTGATCCTTCGTCCGAAGCTCCTGCTGGCGGACGAGCCCACCGGCAACCTTGACTCAGTGAATCGCGGCAACGTGATGGAGCTGCTCGTACGCCTGAATCAGACGACCGGAGTATCGATCCTCATGGTCACCCACGACCAGGAGCTCGCCCGGAAGATGCACCGCGTGGTCGTCATGAAAGACGGACTGATCGCGCAGCAGACCTGATCCGGGAGCCCCGCTCAGGGGAACTGGGGCTCGAGGTCCTTCGCTTCGATCCGGCAAGGGATCTTGTGGATGTCGAAGTTGGTCAGGAAGCCCGCCTTGCCATCCGCCTGGAACTTGATTTCGGTGTAGCGGTCCGTCGTGGGCGGACCGTAGTGCTGCCACTTGAAGTTCATCCAGTCGAATCCGTATTCGCCGATGGTCTTGCGGTCCCAGTCGACGAAGATCTGTTCGCCGGCGGGGCCCTTGCCGGTCTGAAGAGTGATTCCGTAGGAAGGCAGAGTGAGCACTCCGGGAATGCCGCAGTTCCAGCGCAGGTCGTAAATATCGATGCGGTCGGGCCTCGAGGAGGAAGAAAAGCTCAGGGCGCAGGTTGCCGTGAAGCCGTTGTCGCAGGTTACATGGGCCGCGGTATCGGTTGCCCAACGACCATCGAACGCGGACGCGTTCGGGTTGATGCTCAGGAAGGCCAGTGCGGCCAGCGCGATCGTCTTCATTCTCGAATCCCCCGTGTGTCTTTTTTAGCCTTTGCCACACCGCGTGCGGCGGAGCAAGAATTCGAATTCGTTCGCGTTTGAATTTGACAGCCGCAAGTACCAGACCTAGTACTTAGGGCTTGTGATTTTCCGCACCGCACTGCTTCTATTCATGTCCGGAATTCTTCTCGCGGAGTCCGGACTTGCCGCACCGCAAACGACTCCGAGGAACTCCCGAGCGACGAGAAGGGGAGTGGTCCGCGCGCTTCCTCCTGCTGCGCCGAAGGGACTCTCGGGTGAAGTCGCTGCGATGGAGGGCCGTACCGTCTCGAACATCGACGTGCGCGGCCTCAAGCGGATCGAGAAGGACGCCGTACTCTCGAAGATCACCACGCGCGGAGGGCAGCCTCTCTCCACCGAGCAGGTCCGCAGCGACATCCAGGCGCTCTTCGCGATGGGCTACTTCGACGACATCGAAGTGAGAGGCGAATCGGCCGAAGGCAATCGCGTGAATCTGGTCTACGCGCTTCGTGAGCGACCGGTGATCGCTGAGATCGACTTCGAAGGCAACGAGCGCATTTCCACCAAGGACCTCGAGGAAGTCGTCAAGGTCAAGCAGTGGTCGATCCTCGACGTGAACAAGGTCAAGGAAGACACCGCGCTGATCCAGAAGCATTACGAGGAAAAGGGCTTCTACCTCGCCAAGGTGAACTTCGAGATCCGCACCATCAAGGAAGACCAGGTCCAGCTGATCTACCAGATCAGCGACTACGACAAGGTCCAGATCAAGAAGATCACGTTCCTCAACAACAAGCGCTTCAGCGATGACCAGCTGAAAGCGGTTTTCCGCGAGACGAGCGAGGGCGGCTTTTTCTCGTTCATGAGCAGCAGCGGGAACTTCAAGGAGTCGGCCTTCAAGCAGGATCTCCAGATCCTGACCTACTGGTACCTCGATCACGGCTATATCCGGTTCCGTTACGAGAACCCGGTCGTCACGGTCAGCGACGACAAGCGCTACCTCTATATTTCCATCTACGTCGATGAAGGCGAGCAGTACTCCATGGGCGGGGTCGACTTCGGCGGCGACCTGCTCTTCCCGAAGGAAGAGCTCCAGAAGGACATCTCCCTCGCGTCCGGCGAGACGTTCTCGATCTCCAAGCGCAACGCGGACATCCAGAAGCTCACCGAGCGCTATCAGGATCTCGGCTACGCGTTCGTGAACGTCATCCCGAAGATGAGGCAGAACGACGAGACCAAGACGGTCGACATCCAGTACGACTTCGAGAAGGGCAATCTCGTCTACTTCGGCGAGATCAATGTCGTCGGGAACACCAAGACGCACGACAAGGTGATCCGCCGCGAGCTGCGCATCACCGAGGGCGAGCTGTACAGCGGCACGAAGATGCGCATCTCGCGCGAGAACGTGGAGCGGCTGGGCTACTTCGCGCCGGGTGAGGTCGTGTTCAACACGAAGAGCCCGAAAGGCAAGCCCGACGTCCTCGACGTCGAGATCAACATCAAGGAACGCTCGACCGGGACGATCACGCTCGGTGCCGGTTACGGCAGCGTGAACGGATTCTTCCTCACCACCCAGGTGGCCGAGATCAACCTGCTCGGCCGAGGCCAGACCGTCAGCCTCCAGGCCAACTACGCCGTGAAGGCCGTCGACAACAGCGTGAACTTCGGCTTCACCGACCCTTACGCTTTCGACACCCGCTGGTCGATGGGCTTCGATGTGTTCCGCTCGGTGTTCCGCATTCCGGGCAAGTACGTCACCAAGAAGCTCGGCTTCAACTTGCGCGTGGGCCACCCGGTCCAGTTCGTCGACGACTACACGAACTTCTACGTGACCTACAAGAACGAAGGACTCCAGCTCGCCGATCCGCAGGCGGGAGTCGATCCGGCCGCCAAGGCGGCCGACGACGGCGTCCTGTCGAGCATGGTCTTCAGCGTGATCCGCGACAAGCGCAATAACCGCTTCGAGACGACCGACGGAAACTACCAGGCGGCTTCCGCGGAAATCGCCGGTCTCGGCGGCGACAAGAAGTTCATCAAGTGGAATCTCAACAACCGGTTCTACAAGCGCGTGGTCGGGGATCTCGTTTTCCGGAACAGCCTCGAAGTCGGTCAGATCCAGAGCCTGGGCGACCGAGAGACGCCGCCTTCCGAGCGTTTTTACCTGGGCGGCCCGAACAACCTCAAAGGCTATCCGATCTTCCTGGTCGGCCCGACCCGCACCGTCACGGTCGACGGCCGCACTTTCCGCGAGCCTCTGGGCGGCAACTTCCAGATGTTCGGGATCTTCGAGCTCGAGTACCCGCTGGTGCGGGAGGCAGGCCTCAAGGCCGTCGCGTTCTACGACGTGGGTAACGCATGGTCGAGCCTGCCCTCGGGAGACGAGCCTTTCATCCTTCGCTCGGACGCGGGTCTGGGCGTCCGGTGGTTTTCCCCGATCGGTCCGCTCCGGTTTGAGTGGGGCTTCCCGATCAACAAGCGTCCTGAGGACCGCGACTCCGAATTCGTCTTCTTTATCGGCCCGCCGTTCTGAGGTAGGCTAGGTCCACTTTTCACAGAGGAGATTCCCCATAATGACTCGTTTCAAGTCGCTTTCCGCACTTCTCCCGGTCGTCTTCATCCTGGCTAACGCTTCGGCGAGCGTCGCCGAGGGTGAGACGATGAAAATCGGCACTGTCGACATGCAGAAGGCGCTGCAGAGCGTTGACGCCGGCAAGAAGGCCATGGCGCAGCTCGAGAAAGACGTCACCGCGAAGAAGAAGGAGCTGCAGAACGAAGAGTCCGCGATCCGCAAGGCCGTGGAGGAGTTCAAGAAGCAGTCGCTCGTGATGAACGAGGAGGCTCGCGGCAAGAAGCAGGCTGAGCTGCAGGAGCGCGCGATGAAGTTCGAAGAGTCCAAGATGCGCTCGCAGATGGAGCTCCAGCAGAAGGAGCAGGAGTTCACCAAGCCCATTCTCACGAAGCTGCGCGCCATCATCGGCGATCTGGCCAAGCAGAAGGGCTACACCATGGTGCTCGATAAGAATGACAACATCGTTCATTTCTCCCAGGACAAAGATGACCTGACGAACGATGTGATCAGCGCCTACAACAAGCAGAAGAGCTAAGGCGAACCGGCGATGGCGCAGACGTTTTCCGTCAGCGACATCCTTGGATTCTCGGGCGGCCGTCTGGCCAACGAGGCCGACGTCGACATTTCGGCCATCCAGGTCGAACGCCCGGCGACCCTGGGGAACTCGAAGCCCACGGAAGTCGCGTTCTTCTTCTCGAAGGCCTATCAGCACGAGCTCGTCACGGCGAATCCCGGCATCCTGATCACGGGCGATGATTTCGTCGCGCCCCTGAAGGCGGCCGGCCTCCCGCTCTGGAAGCGCGCGGCGGTGATCGCTTGCCCGGATCCGTACCTCGCGATGGCCGTTCTCTCCGAGAGATTCGCGGAGAGGCTTTCGAGCGTCGCCCATATCCAGATCCCCAAGGTCCCCGAGATTCATTCGACAGCGGTCGTTCATCCGCTGGCCGAGATCGGGCCCGAGGTCACGATCGGCGCTTTCTGCGTCATCGAGGCGGAGGCCCGGATCGGGTCGGGGGCCGTGCTCTATCCGCACTGCTATGTTGGCCCGAAAGCCATCATCGGCGATCAGTGCGTGCTCTTCGACGGGGTGAAAGTCTACGAGTGGACCGAGATCGGCCACCGGGTCCGTGTTCACGCGGGAACCGCCATCGGCTCCGACGGCTTCGGCTACGCGCCAAGAAGGATCGGAGGGCAGGTGGCCGGGCATCAGAAGATCTACCACCTCGGCAAGGTGGTCATCGGCGATGACTCGGAGATCGGCGCGAACTGCACTCTGGATCGAAGCACGTTCGGCGAGACGAGGCTCGGCAAGGGCGTGAAGCTCGATAACCTGGTCCATGTCGGCCATAACGCCGAGATCGGCGACGGCACCGTCATCGCCGGAGGCACCTGCCTGGCCGGCGGCGTGAAGCTCGGGCGCTACGTGGTCTGCGGCGGCCTGACCGGCATCGCCAACCGCGTGGAGGTCGGCGACGGCGCGAGCATCGGGGCTCTGGCTCTGGTGACCAAGGACATTCCTCCGGGCGGTACCGCCGTGGGCAACCCGCAGCGCGAGTACCATGAGCATTTCCGCTCGCACGCCATGCTGACCCGACTCGTGAAGAAAGGCCGTTCGTCATGAGCTCGGCCGGGAACACCGATTACCGTCTGAACATCGAGCGGATCCAGGAGTACCTGCCGCACCGTCCCCCGTTCCTGCTGATCGACCGGATCCTCGAGATCGAGCCCAAGGGGACTCTCGGGGACGTGTCGGCGGAAGGCAAGGTCGGGACGCGCGTCGTTTCGCTGAAGAACGTGAGCTTCAACGAGGCGTATTTCCAGGGGCACTTCCCGGGGTTCGCGATCCTTCCGGGCGTGCTCATCCTGGAGTCGATGGCGCAGACGGCGAGCTTCTCGCTCTATCCGCACATGCGCGACCAGCTCGAGAAGTATCGGGGCAAGTTCCAGTGCATCCTGGTGGGCGTCGAGGGTGCGCGCTTCCGGCGGCCGGTGGTGCCGGGCGATTCGCTGAGAATCGAGTCGGTCGTGACCAAGACGCGCGGAAGGCTCTGGGCTTTCCAGTGCGTGGCGACCGTCGACGGGCAGAAGGCCGCCGAGGCGGAGATTCTCGCGAATCTCATTCTCGACGAGTCGATCAAATGAGAGAGGTTACAGATGAGCGTTAAGATTCATCCTACCGCGATTGTTCATCCTGAGGCGAAGATTGAGTCAGGAGTCGAGATCGGCCCCTGGTGCACCGTTGGCCAGCACGTGAAGATCGGCAGGGGGACGCGGCTGATCAGCCACGTGGTCCTCGACGGCTGGACGGATATCGGCCAGGACAACGTGATCCATCCCTTCGCGGTCCTCGGGGCCGTGCCGCAGGACCTCAAGTACCGCGGCGAGCCCACCAAGCTCATCATCGGCAACAAGAACACGATCCGCGAAGG
>CAYZKI010000124.1:0-8726 GCA_964478745.1 uncultured Bacteriovoracaceae bacterium | reverse complement strand
CTCATGTACTACTCGGCCTACCGCATTACCGGCTGGGACTGCCCGAGCAACCTCGAAACCACGGGAGCGGGCCTCAACCACCGCGTCTACAGCGTGCGCGCCGACGAGAACGGAAACCGCGTGATGTTCCCGCACCAGGGCGGGTTCAACCGCATGAGCTTCCACCTGGCGCGCAAGAAGACCGGCGTGTTCACCATCCCGGTCAACGCTTACATCGCTCCGAACATCCCGTCGGTCGAAGGCTCCGACGTGAGCCCGATCGGCTACGGCGCGAGCCCCCTCGCGAACGACGAGGAGACCTGCCCCGCCGGCGTGGCCATTCCCGAGGGCTACCAGTGGGTCAAGGTCTGGCTGTTCCGCGCATCTCTCCCGAACCGCGTCTATCGCCGCAGCGACAGGATCCCGCAGATCGGCGGCGTGCTCTGCAACCCGGGCCGCTTCCCGAGCGGCCAGCCCGTGTTCCCCGACTGCAACCTCACCATCGGCGGGAATCCCGGCGGCCGCACCTGGGCGAACAGCGGATCAGGCCTCGCCGACCGCATTCTCGGCACGCAGATGTGCGTGAAGTTCACGCAGCCGCGCACCTGCGCTCGATCCGCCCCCGGCTGCTCGACCAACGGCGCCTTCGGCGCGGGAACCGACATCTGGGAACCGCTCCAGGTCAGCCAGGCCTGCGGCGGGGCCACGACCCTCGACCCGCTCAACCTCTGCACCGCGGGCGCCCCGACTCCTTACGACAACCAGCTGCGCGAGGAGCAGCTCGACCGCACGAACCGCTACGACTTCCTCTTCGTCGTGACGCCCGAGACGGTCCGCTCGAGCGAGATGCGCAACACCTCGAGCTCCACCTCGCTCACGTACACGCCCCAGCGCTTCCTGCTTCCGGGCGACTGCACCTCCGATAACCCGGACGATTGCGATCAGTCCCGCCTCGTCCGCTACGGTCTCAAACTCCACGACATCGCCAGCAACGGTGACCCGGCCGGCGATGACCCGAGCCGCCCCGGGGTGTTCCCGGTTTGTGCTCTACAGCCGACGAATTAGGTGTGAAAATGGGTAAGATGCTCAACCCGAAAACCAGCTCAGGCAAAGGCGCAAGACGGCGCGGCGCGCGCTCCGCCGATCCCGCTCGCGGCGACGCGATCGCCTGGACCTCGGCCGGGCTCGCGGGCCTGATCATCCTGGTTCTCGCCACCTCGTGCATGCGCATGAGCGGCACCGCGAAGAAGGCCCAGAGCGTCGATCCGGACGTGCCCTTCACCCCGGGCGCCCCGACCTACAAGATCACGCGCGTGACCATCGAGAGAGCGCCCTCGGGACCGAACTACAACACGAGCATCTTCTTCGACTCGGCGCTGTCAGGCGGCGCATCCTTCACCTCCTTCTGCGACCTGGCCGGGCGCCCCTGCCAGTGCCAGTTCACGTGGAGCGAGACGAACTCGACCTCCGGGACGAACGTCACGGTGAACCGCAATGTCCGCACGAACGTGACGAACGTCCAGGCCAGCATGGCTGGCTGCAACGCGCCGGACGCATGGGGCAAGGAGATCATGGACGGCACCACCGTCAGGGTGAGCATCCTTCCCAAGGAGGGCAACTCCTCGGAGTTCAACATCACCCCGATGTCCTACACCAAGGGGCCTCCGGGGAAAGCCTACACGTTCTGGGACTCACAGGGCCGCGCCTACGACAATATCCTGCGCTACACCTGCCACGAGAAGATCCGCCGCGGCCTGGCCATCCAGAGCAAGATGGAGACGGTGGCGAACCCGGCGATCAACACGGAGAGCGTGAAGATCCCCCTGGCGAGCGCGTTCTGCGTCCGCAAGTACGATGGCACGATCGTCGGCGGACAGGACAAGTGCGAAGGGCTTCCGCCCACCGAGTACACGGCGCAGTCGTACTATTACAACCTGTACATCCGTGACAGCGAGAACGGCGACATCAACTCGGGCAACGAGCGCTACTCATGCCCGCAGGTGGACCCCGCGAGCATGCTCCACCCGAGCCGCAACTTCTACCCGCTCGACACGAGCTTCGCGCTTTCGATCGGCCCTTCGGCCGACTTCCCGATCGGCGTCGAGGCCTTCACGAAGACCTCCAACGGCGCGGACCCGGCGAGCGTGAACTCCGGGTGCTTCACCACCGGGGAAACCGACAGCTCGGCCTCCACGGGCGCCGGCGACTCGACCTCGCTCATCAAGTCGTGCCTGGGCTTCGCGGCGCGCCCGAAGGCGGACGCGAGCTGCCCTACCTTCACCGACTCGTCGGGCAGCGTGAAGCCGACCTACCGCCTGCGCCGCTACGTCGCAATCTATCCGCCGATGTTCGACACGAACGGCGAGCCCCTCAACGACTCGCAGGCCATCGACGTGGTCTACGTGCTCGATCGCCCGGTCAACGTCCCGGGCCGCTCGTTAAACCTCCCGCCTTACACGATCCTGGGCCCCAAGCCCTGCCCCTTCGCGTACTTCGACCGCAAGATGGTGACGGGCTCTGGCGTTCCGGGCTACGTGGCCACGAACAGCGCCTCGTGGGACGGCAAGAGCGTCGACGGGGTCCAGCTGCCGAACTTCGACTCACCGAACTCCTGCTCGGCGGTGATCTCGATCCCGAACGACGACATGTCGATCTTCTCGCTGGGCACCGTGCATGCCTCGAACCCGCGCTTCCCGCGCGTCTACGTGCGCCCTCAGACCTCCTGGTCCCCGCATTACGTCGAGGACACCGACTTCCAGGCGTGCGCGCCCGTCGCGCTGAACCCGCGAGATCCGCCGCTTCACTTCGCGAAGAACGGAAGCAACGTCGCATGGTGCGCCGAGGTCTACCCGACCCAGAACTCGCGGGTCGCCGAGCTCGACCCGTCGCCGGCGCCGGGCGTCCCGCCCTCGGGGCAGGTGGTCCCGTTCACTTCGCACAACGCGAAGAACTCGCAGAGCGCCGCGTGCTCGGGCCGCTCGGTCTCGTCGATCTCCGGAGCGGCCATGCCCGCGAACTATCCTGGCGGCGGCGCCGCGCACCACCCGACCAGCCTGACGGTCGACGGGGTGAACGCGGCATCGACCTGTGACCGCACGGTGGTCAAGCCCGCCGCCGACTGGTCCTTCTTCCCGCTGCTGGCCAGTGCGAGCCAGACCGAGCGCGCGCTACAGTCGGATCCCTCGTATTCGTGCCTCGTCTCGTGGGACGACGGGACGAAGCTCGGCTCGAGCTCGCCCGCTGGGGGCTGCTGCGGCAACTCGACCAACGTTCAGACGGGCGGAGGCGGGGCGTCCTCCGCCCACCTCGAGCCCGGCGCCATCGGATCCGCGTGCAACACTCCGAACTACTGAAGAAGCACGAATTCTCCCTGTCCCTCAGTGAAGTGACCCGCGCGGACCTGGCTCTCGCCCGCGAGCTCGCTCCTCTTTCTCGCCGGGCCCTGAAGCCCTGGTTCGAGCAGGGACGCGTCTGCATCGACGGGAGGAAGACTAAAGCCTCGGAGCTGCTCGCGCCCGGCTCGCGGCGGGTCGAGATCGACGGCTGGGACGAGCTGCGAAGCCAGAGCTCTCCCCAAGCCTCGCCCGCGAAAGCCGGCGCGTTCCTGGACGTGATCTACGAGGACGAGAACCTCCTGGTGCTCGACAAGAAGCCCGGTGTCCCGTCGGTCCCGCTGTCGACGATGGAAACCGAGACCGCCGTCGGAGCCGCGCTCGCGCGCTGTCCGCGGCTCGCGGAGGTGGGAGGCGGCCTGGAACCCGGGCTGATCCACCGGCTCGACACGGGAACGAGCGGGCTGCTCGCGTTCGCGAAGTCGCTCGAGGAGTTCTCGCGCATCCGCGCGCTCTGGAAAACGGAGCGGGTCACGAAAACCTACCGGGCGCTTCTCCGGGCCGTGGGGCCCGACGGCGAGATCCCCCCGCCTCTTCCCGAGCTGCCTCACCGGATCGAGCTCGACCTGGTCCGGAGCTCGAAGACGGCCAAGCGGGTCTTCATCGCATCGGAGATGGGGGCACAGGCGCGCGGAAAGCCGCTGAAGACAGTGACCCATCTGGTGCGCGCCTATCCGAGCCCGACCAGCCTGCGCATGGACCTCGAGATCCGCATCGAGACGGGCGTCATGCACCAGATCCGCGCCACGCTTTCGCACCTCGGCTACCCGGTGCTCGGCGATCCGATCTACGGCGGAACGGGCGGTGGCTCGGGCGAGGATCCGATCGCGCGAGCCCGCCTCTGGCTTCATCATTGGAGGCTTCGGCTTCCGCTTCCGTCCGGAAAGGAGCTCGAGCTCGAGGCTCCGCTTCCCAGGGACTGGAACGCGCCTGCGGGAGCGGATTAGCGGGCTAGCTAGCGTCCCCCAGCGTCCTGACCGTCCCGCCGGTACTCGTCGACCGTCTCATCGAGATTCTCCTCGTACTCGCCGCGATCGGCGCTGCCCGAGAGGTCCTCCTCGAAGCTTCCCTGGTTCGTGCCGCGGTCGACTTCCGGGCGGCCGGCCTGGCCGGGCTGCTCGGGCGCTGTGCGCGGATCCGCGGGCTGCGTGATCCCGCCCTGGTACTCGGCGGAATTCCTGTTCACGTCGTGGTTCGAGTCGCGCTCGGTCACTCCCTGGCCCGGGGTCGTCTGGTTGTTCATGCCGCTGTCGCGGCGATCACATCCGCTCGCGATCACCAGCAGGGCTCCTGCGGCGATGGCTTGTAGAATTTTGCTCATGCACGGATCTCCCTACGCGCCTAGGCGCTGCAAGAGAGAGACCCCGGAAGCGGCCGAGCCGCCGCTTCGCCCGCTGGCTCGGCAGGGCTCTGAACAGAAACCCCGCTTGCGCCAGCCAGATCAAGCCGGCGCAAGCGGGGTCAGTCTCGTCTCGTTGTGGTGCGAGGGGGAGAAGAACTGAGGCCCTGGTTCAGCTGCAACCCATGCTGTTTCCGCAGTTCAAGCACTTGTAGCAAGCGCCGTTGCGGACGGTCGTGTGACCGCAGCTGTCACAGGGAGGAGCGTCGCCCATCATCTCGGCCAGATGGTCCGTGAGGACTTCGCCGGCCGCGGCCGCGGTCGCGGCTGCCGCGAGCATCCTGGCGGGCTCCTTCGGGTACACCATCTCCGCCGCGCCCTTTTCGGTGGTCAGGTCGACCGGAGCGACCGTGGGCTTCACCTGCAGGAAGTCGGTGCGTCCGAGGTACTCCATGCCGAGCACGCGGAAGATGTAGTCCACGACCGAGGTGGCCATCTTCACGTTCGGATGGCCGGTGACCGGGCCTGACGGCTCGAATCGGGTGAACGTGAACTTGTCGACGAACTCCTTCAGCGGAACGCCATACTGCAGGCCCAGGCTCACGGAGATCGCGAAGCAGTTCATCATCGAGCGGTAGGCCGCGCCTTCCTTGTGCATGTCGATGAAGATCTCGCCCAGGCGGCCGTCCTCATACTCACCGGTTCGGATGTAGAGCTTGTGGCCCGCGACCGCGGCTTCCTGCGTGAAGCCCCTGCGCTTGGCCGGAAGCTTCGCGCGGGTCGGCTCGGCCAGGACCGTGGGCGCGGCGGCCGGAGCCGCGGCCGCGACCGGAGCCTCGGCGGCCTTGGCTTCCGCCTTGGACTCGGTCTTCGCGTCAGACTTCGTCGAGAGCGGCTGGGAAAGCTTGCATCCATCGCGATAGAGGGCGATCGCCTTCAGTCCGAGCTTCCATCCTTGATAGTAGATGTCCTGGACTTCCTCGACCGTCGTCTCGTTCGGGAGATTGACCGTCTTCGAGATCGCGCCCGAGAGGAACGGCTGGGTCGCCGCCATCATGCGGATGTGGCCCATCGGAGCGATGAAGCGCGTGCCCTTCTTGCCGCACTTGTTCGCGCAGTCGAAGACCGGCAGGTGCTCGGGCTTGAGATGGGGAGCGCCTTCCACGGTCATGGTGCCGCAGATGGCCTCGTTGGCTTCTTCGATCTGATCGTTCGTCAGGCCGGCCCAGGCCAGGTAGTTGAACGTCGGCTTCGAGTACTCCGCGGCCGGAACGCCGAGGCGGGCAAGCAGCTCCTCGCCGAGGCCGTGCTTCGTGAACGCGCTCGAAAGGTGGAACGTCCCCGGGATGGCCTTTTCGAGCTTCGCCAGGTCCTCGTCGTGGAAGCCCTTGGCGCGCAGGAACTCGCGGTTCACGTGCGGAGTGGCCACCAGATCCATCGTGCCGAGCACGTAGCGGATGATGTCGTCCGTCTGCGCCTGGGTGTAGCCCAGGTTCTTGAGCGCGGCCGGGACCGACTGGTTCACGATCTTGAAGTTGCCGCCGCCGGCGAGCTTCTTGAACTTCACGAGGGCAAAGTCGGGCTCGACGCCCGTGGTGTCGCAGTCCATGAGCAGGCCGATCGTGCCGGTCGGGGCGAGAACGGTGACCTGCGCGTTGCGGTAGCCGTACTTCTCGCCGAGCGCGAGCGCGAGATCCCAGTCCTGCTTGGCCGCCGTCGTGAGCTCGGAGAGCGTCTTCTGGCGCGACTTGCTGGCGGCATCGTCCGCGAATACGGGCTTCTGGATGGCGTAGGCCGCGTCGCGGTGCTTGCGGATCACGCGAAGCATGGAGCTCGCGTTCTTCTCGTAGCCCGGGAAGGCGCCGATGACGGCCGCTTCCTCGGCGCTGACCGCGTAGGCGTGGCCGCACATGATGGCGGTGAGAGCGCCCGCCCAGGCGCGGCCCTCGTCGCTGTCGTACGGGATGCCCTTCAGCATGAGCATCGTCCCGAGGTTCGCGTAACCCAGGCCGAGCGGGCGGTAGTCGTGCGAGTTCTTCGCGATCTGATCGGTCGGGTAGCTCGACTGATCGACCAGGATCTCCTGCGCGATGATGAAGATCCGGCAGGCCTTGCGGTAGCCCTCGATGTCGAAGCTTCCGTCTTCCTTCAGGAACTTGACGAGATTGAGCGACGCGAGGTTGCAGGCCGTGTCGTTCAGGAACATGTATTCGGAGCACGGGTTCGAGGCGTAAATACGATCCGTGTTCGCCGAGGTGTGCCAATCGTTGATCGTCGTGTCGTACTGGACGCCCGGATCCGCGCAAGCCCAGGCGGCTTCGGCGATCATCTTCCACAGCTGGCGGGCTTCGTAGGTCTGGTAAACCTTGCCCGTCGTGCGGTCGATCGTCTGCCAGGTGCCGCCGTTCTCGACGGCGCGCATGAACTCGTCGGTCACGCGGACGGAGTTGTTCGAGTTCTGGCCGGCCACCGTCTTATAGGCCTCGCCGTTGAAGTCGGAGCTGTAGCCCGCGGCGATCAGCGCCGCGACCTTCTTCTCCTCGCGCTGCTTCCAGGTGATGAAGTCCGCGATCTCCGGATGGTCCATGTCCAGGCAGACCATCTTCGCCGCGCGGCGCGTGGTGCCGCCCGACTTCGTCGCGCCCGCGCCCTTGTCGAACACCTCGAGGAAGCTCATCAGGCCGGACGACAGGCCGCCGCCCGAGAGCTTCTCGTTGGCGCCGCGGATCTTCGAGAAGTTCGTGCCGGTGCCCGAGCCGTACTTGAAAAGCCGCGCCTCGTTCTTCACCAGCTGGAAGATCGACATGAGGTCGTCGTCCACGGATTGGATGAAGCAGGCCGAGCACTGCGGGCGCTGGTAAGCGTCCGCGGTTTCGACGACGCGCATGGAGACCGGGTCCCATGCGAAATTCCCCCCTGAGCCCGTGATGCCGTACTCGTGATAGAGGCCCAGGTTGAACCATACCGGCGAGTTGAACGCGCCCATCTGGTTGAGAAGGAGATACGAAAGCTCTTCGTCGAAGTTCGCCGCGCTTTCCTTGTCGAAGTAGCCCATCTTGAGGCCGGCTTCGGTGATCGTGTGCGCCACGCGGCGGATGACCTGGCGGACGGAGGTTTCATGCCCCGTGCCCGGAACGCCGGCCTTGCGGAAGTACTTGGAGACGAGGATGTCGACGGCAAGCTGGCTCCAGGCCGCCGGGACCTCGACGTCCTTCATCTCGAAAACGGTGCGTCCGTCGGTGTCCTTGATCTTCGAGCTGGAGCGCACGTACTCGGCGCTTTCCAGCGCAGGCTTGCCGAGAGCTGCCGTGAAGTGGCGCTCGATCTTCACCCGCTTGAGCGCAGACTTGGAACTCGCGGGCGAAGACGGGGACTTGAACTTGCCCGGCTTCTTGCTCCCGATCGGGGCCCTGCTTTCGCCAAGGCCGGTTCCATTGAGAGCTGCCAACGTTTCACCTGCTGCCGTGTCGATCATCTTGTCCATTCCGTAACCTTTCCTTGGATGCTGCGGATGCATCGCCCTTCCGGGCCCCCCAGGCATCCCTTGGGGGAAAGTCTGATTTCCATAGACAGCGGTCCCTCTCGTGAAACCCCTGCCCGTCGTCAATTCTCCGAACTGACGTTGTTACCGTCGGGCTGATCGGTTTGACCAGCCCTCCCCTCTCTGGAGCTGATTTTCGGCTTTTTGCACCCCGTCTTCCCCGAATCGGGGCCGCCCGGTTGGCTTCGAAATCCGAAATCGTCCTGTTGAATTCAGGTTGCAGGAAATCGGCCGTCTCGTCAAAGAGACCCACTACCTATTGTGGTGTCCAACTTCGGACCCACTACAAATGGACAACAAGCGAACGCGTTAGGCCTTGATCAGATTTGGGTTTTTCATGATTACACCCCGCGCCACCATCGATTCAGCGGATATCGGTGCTTTGCGTAAAGCAGTCTGAGGCTTGACCGAAGCGTGATTTTCCGTTCTTCGCGGATTCTCGCGGTTCGGCGCCGCTTCAATTCAGGATTTTGAC
>CAYZKI010000123.1:3473-8731 GCA_964478745.1 uncultured Bacteriovoracaceae bacterium | reverse complement strand
CTCGGGGAGCCGGTGAACTCAGGCGATTTCCGGAGGCTTCTTGTTAGGAAGGGGGCAGACCCCGTCCGGAAGCGGCAGGCTTCCGGAGGAGTGGCGTTCAGGGAGGCGGTCAAGCTCGCTTCGGGCGGAGAACGCGGTGAGAGTGTCGTCCACTTCCGGCTCCGACTCCGAGCGCTCGCAGTCCGAGCAGGGAAGATCCCGGTCGAGCGGGATGCCGTCGTCGTCGAAGTCCGCCGCGTCCTCGCTGACGAGAGCGTGATCGTCGTGGTCGACCGGCGCGGCGAGCGGGCCCGTCGCCCGGGCACCCGGAGCGAGGACCAGGATCGCGAAGACAAGCGCGATCAGGTCACGGAGCAGCTTGCGCACTACGGCGGCACCAAACATCGATACTCGATGATCGGGACAAGGCGCCAATTTTTCAAGATGTGTCGTTTAAAACTCAGGGGCCGGCAAGACCTGCCGGCCGCCCGCGCCGTCATGGTTAAGACAGTCAAGTCGCTGGCGCACGGACCCGATACGCAGTCATGCCCCGCAAGAGAAAAGTCCGCACGTTCAACGACGCGCTCCGCGCGCTCGAGGCCCGCACCTCCGGCGGGGCGATGAAGGTCACCGAACTTCTCAGAGGAGAGATCCAGCACATGCGCCCGTATCTCGACGAAGCTTCCCGCAAACTCCACGTGGTTCAGGACAAGGCCATCGAGGCCTCGCGAGACGCCGCGAAAGCGGTCGACGAGGACGCGCACAAGCGCCCCTGGTTCTACGTCGGCATCATCGCCGGCCTCTCCGTGATCCTGGGCTTCCTGCTCGGGCGCGGCAGCCGCCGCTAGGTCGCATCGATGCGATCGGGTGACTGGCTCGAGCCTCTTCTGGATCTCGGCATCCGCGCCTTCAAGGAGAGCGGAACCCGCCTCGTCCAGACTCAGGCACTCGTCGCCGCGATCACCGCGGTACGCGCCGTCCGGGCCGTGCTCTTCCTTCACTACCTGATCCAGCTGACCGTGTTCCTCGCGGCCTCTGGCCTGGCGCTCGGGCTGTACGGGGTCGTCGAGCAGCTGTGGCAGGGCGAGGCCCTTCACCTCACCCCGGCCGTCGCGTTCGGCTGGGGGGCCTTCCTCGTGTTCGGCGCGGCGCTGGCGTTCTCGCTTCGCGAGAGGCTCTGGATCCGCGCGCTGGGTATCGACGAGATGATCGAGAGGATCGAGGAGAGCGCGGGCGCTCCCGCGCCCGAACCCGTCCGGTTGAGCCCGCGGGACCTGGAAACCCTCGCGGCCCTCGTCGACCAGGCCGTCGAGCGGAGGCTCAAGGCCGCCCAGTCGGCCAAGGCGGCCGACTCCGAAGAAGATGCACGCAAGGCCTGAGCGCGGAGCTTGAAACTTCGGCCGCTCCCCGCTAGATCCACCCCGTGAGCCGCATCATCGTCGAAAAGTCGTTCTCCCGCGAAGCCCGGGCACTGCGCCGGAGCTTCGACGAGCGGTTCGCCGATCCGCATCGCGCGACCGCCGGCCGATTCGTCTGGGACTACTGGAACGTGCCCGAACAGTACACGCTGCTTCGGACCCCGGCCTACGACTTCTTCCCGAAGAAGGCCTACGAGGGCTTTCATCGCCGGCTCGTGCTCTGGGGGCGCGAGGTGCTGGGCTGCCACGACATCTCGCCTCCGTGGCTCAGCTGCTACGTGGACGGCTGCGAGCAGAAGTTCCACGGCGACCTTCCGCACGGCCCGTTCGCGTTCGTCTATTCGCTGACGCGCTGGAGCGAGCGCCGCTTCCGCGGCGGGGAAACCCTGCTGATGAAGGAGCCGATCCTCGACTACTGGAAGAGCCGCGAGCAGTTCCGCGGCCTCGAGGAGGGCGACATCCTCGAGCGAGTGCCGGCCCGCTTCAACCAGCTGCTGGTGTTCGACCCGCGGATCCCTCACGGCGTGAGCCGCGTGGAGGGCGCGCGCGACGTGCGCGAGGGCAGGCTCGTCATCCACGGCTGGTTCGTCCAGCCCAGGCCGTTCATCCGCGGCGCGCTCTCGCCGAAGGGGCTTCACTCGCTCATCGACCGGGTCACGTCGGGCCTCGAGGCTCTCTTCCACGATGGCCACGCGGTCTCCGGGATCATGAGCCTTCGCTTCGACGTCCCGGCTTCGGGAGCGCTGGCGCGCCCGCGCATCCTCGCGAACACCCTTCGCTCGGCGGACGCCGAAAGCCCGCGCGCCGTCCTTTCGAACGTGCGCGCGAGCCTCCGGGGATTCCGTTTCGGGAAACAGAAGGGGAGCTCGGTCGTGACGCTTCCCCTGGTCTTCGAGTAGGCCTTCTTACCGGTTGTTCCGCACGTCCTTGTCCATTGGCTCGTCGTACTCGTTCGTGTCGATGGTGCCCCGGATCCTGAATCCGTTCTCATCTTCGCCGATCTTGATCACGTGGCGCTCTCGCGAGATCTTGCCGTTCACCAGCTTCACTTGGATCGGGATCGCGTTGCTCGCCATCGATGACTCGAACTGCGCGATCCTTCCGTTGGTCACCTGAAGGTCGTACTTGTATTGCAGCCCGGAGTTCGGCTTGATCCCCACGCTGCCGTTTCCGAGCTGAACGGAAATCGGGCTTTCAATCTCATGGAGCTCGAACTTGCCGTTGGCCCCGATGACCTCGGCGCGGATGGCTTTGGGCAGGTCGAGCCTGCATTTCGCGGAAACCTTCGAGAAGTCGAGCTTCGCCTCGCGGCCCTGTGCGCTGAAGAAGCTTCCGGAGGGCTGCTCCGAGCCCGGCCCGCCGACCTTGCATTCCCAGCGCACCGTCGAATCGCTCGCCGTGCGCAGCTCGGCTTTTCCGTTTCCGAACTCGACGAGCAGCGACTGGTGCGCCTTGGGGTCGAGCTTCTTCGAGCCCGAGACCTCCCGCTGCACGAGACCGTCCGAGATGAGCTTGCCGCCGGCCACGATCGAGCCTTCCTCGGCGTTGATGTCGATCGCGCCGCCGAGAAGGGTCACGCGCCCTGCCTTCTCGTCGATCTTCACGATCGGAGTGAACTTCCAGAGAACGACGAGCGCGAAGAGCATGCAGAGGCCGAAAGTGCCCAGGAAGCCGATGGTGAGCCACTTCATCATGGGCGCGCGGGGGGGCTTGCCCGGCTTCAGGCCGCGCTCCATGAGGTACCGGTTGGCGACGGCCTCGGGCTCGCCGAGGGCCGCGAGGATCTGGCCCATGTCGCGTCCCTGCTCGCGCTCGGCCGCCTCGAGGGCGTGGCTCTTGATCTCGGTGATGATGTCGGCGCGGTCCCCCACGGGGACGGCGCCCAGGGCGCGGTCCAACTTCGCAAGGTAGTCTTCCAGTCTCGGTTCCGTAGGCATCTGACTCTATTTCCTTTCGCCACTCAGGCTTCTGAATACTTCGATCATCTGGCCGAACTCGGCCTTCATTCCTTCGAGGAGCTTCGCCCCGTCCTTCGTGAGCGAGTAAAACTTGCGAGGGTGTCCCTTGACGTTCTCCGTCTCCCAGACCGCCTTGAGCACGCCGTCGACGGTCATCCGATTCAGCAGGGGATAGAGGGTGCCCTCCTTCAGGTCGAGGTCGGCCTCCTTGAGGCGCTCGATCAGGTCGAAGCCGTAGAGGCGTTCGTGCGTCTGAATGAGGGTGAGAATGCAGAGCTCGAGGTAGCCCTTGCGGATCTGCGTTCTCCAGTTCGGGAGATTCGCCTGAGTCACGACTTCCCCCCTGCTTGCGGTTGGGTCATACACTATACCTAGCAATGCATAGTATCTGTTGTCAACTAGGTCTTTTGCGAGCCCAGCCGTGCTACACCTAAGGCCTATGAACGAATCTGTTGCAGGGCCGCAAGAGCCCGTGGCGCCACAGGAAAGCGGCGAAACGGCACCCGAGACGGCCGCGTCGCAAGAGGCGACCCCCGCCAGCTGGGATCAGCTGGGGCTTTCCGAGGATCTATTGAAGCTCATCGACCAATCCGGCTATCGCACGCCGACGGCGGTGCAGGCGCAAGCCATCCCGGTCGTGCTCGAAGGCGGTGACCTGCTCGCCTCCGCTCCGACGGGTACGGGCAAGACGGCCGCGTTCGTGCTTCCTCTCGTGCAGCAGCTGAAGGGCCGCGAGGGAACCTACGGGCTGGTGCTCGCTCCCACGCGCGAGATCGCCAACCAGACGAAGGCCGTACTCGACGTCTTCGGCGCGCCGCTCGGGATCCGCGCGGCGGTGCTGATCGGCGGCATCGACATGCGGCTCGACACGATCGCCCTGAACACCTATCCGCAGATCATCGTCGCGACGCCGGGCCGGCTCTGCGATCACCTCGATCGCGGCAACATCTGGCTCGACTATCTCGAGGTCGTCGTGCTCGACGAAGCCGACCGCATGCTCGACATGGGCTTCTCGGACCAGCTGAACCGGATCCTCGACGACACGCCGAAATCGCGCCAGACGCTGCTGTTTTCCGCGACCTTTCCGCCCGCCGTCGAGAAGCTCGCCCGCAAGATCCTTCACGAGCCCAAGCGCATCAGCATCGGCCGCTCGATGAAGCCCACGGACACGGTTTCCCAGAGCTTCATCTTCTGCGACGAGGCCGACAAGCTCCGCGAGGTCACGCGCCTGCTGCGCAACGAGACCGGAAGCGTCTTCGTTTTCGCGCGTTCGAAGGAAAGGACCACCAATCTCTGGAGGTCGCTGCGCGCGAAGGGCGTGCTCGACGCCGCGCACCTGCACTCCGACCTGCGCCAGCGTGACCGCGAGGCCGCGCTCGCCGACTTCAAGGAAGGCAAGTACCGCATCCTGGTCGCCACCGACGTCATGGGACGCGGCATCGACGTCGCGGGCGTCGCTCACGTGATCAACTACGATCTGCCGCGCGATCCGGCGGACTACATTCACCGCATCGGCCGCACGGGCCGCGCGGAGGCGACTGGCAAGGCGACGAGCCTGATCACCCGGGGCGACCGCGAGACGGTCGGGAAGCTCGAGAAGCTTTTGGGCCGCTCCATCCGTCCCGACTCGGGCCCGGGCTCGAGCCAGGAGCAGCAGGGCGGCGAGGGCGGCCATGGCCGCCACGGCTCAGGCGAGAGATCCCGCGGCGGCGGCAGGGGCGGGGAGTCCCGTCGCGGAGGACGCGGAGGTCATCAACGCCAGGCCGCCCCGGAGCACCTCGACGAGGCCCAGGGAGCGGAGAGCGCGCCGCCGCCCAAGCCCAGCGGCGAGACGAAGGGATTGCCGGTTCCCAAGCGGCATCGCCCGCCTGAGGCCGAAGCATCAGCCGCGGCGCCCGAGGCG
>CAYZKI010000123.1:383-3463 GCA_964478745.1 uncultured Bacteriovoracaceae bacterium | reverse complement strand
CTCCCAATCCGCAGGCATCGAAACCGAGAGCTCCGCCAGCGGAGCTGCCGGGAGCGAGAGGCCGGGCGATCGTCCGCCGGGCGCGAAGCGCCGTCGCGGACGCCGGGGTGGCCGAGGCCGCCGGGGCGGCGGTGGTGGACGTGGCGGCGAAGGCGGCGGCTCCGGAGGTTCCGGCGGTGGCGGCCATCATCGCGGTGGTGGCGGGGGCGGCTCCGCCTTTCCGGCCGACTGAGGGTTCGCGCGCTCATGAAGCTTGAGCTCGTCGGGTACCGCGTGATCTACGGGCTACTTCGACGCGAGTGGGACCCGAGGCTCCTCGAAGCCGCGCTCGAGCGCGTCGGCTGACTACCGCACGTCGAGGTCGACGACCACGGGGCGATGGTCGGAATCGCTGGTCAGGCCGAGCGTCGCCGCCCGGAGCGTGTTGAGCAGGGCCGTTCCGTTGTTCCGGTAGAAGACGTAGTCGAGGCGATACGACTTCGTCTTCGTATGGAAGTCCACGTCGTCGTCGACTGCGGTCGCCGCGCGATCGAGGACGGCCTCGTACCAGGCGTCGGTAGAGACGGGCGCCTCTTCGGTCATCGCGTTGTAGCCGATCGTGCCGGGGTTATGGTTGAAGTCGCCGGCGTAAATGTGGGTCCTGCCGGCGTATACGCGGTCGGCCCAAGCCTTCATCCTTCGGTTCTGCACCTGCGGCGGGCACCAGGACGAATGCCAGTAGTTGCGGGTCGAGACGACGGCGATCGAGCGTCCCGCGACCGAGATCTCCGCGCCGATCGCGGTGCGCGCGTTCGTGCTCACGCCGCAGATCACCTCGCCTTCGTAGCCCAGAAGCTGCCTCTGCACGTTGGCGAGCGGATACTTCGAGAGAATTGCGAGAAAGCTGTGGCCGCTGGTGGTGTTGTCGCGGTTGATGGACGTGGCGTACCACTGCACGCCCTGGTTGGCCGCGAGCGCGGCGCGGATCCTTTCGATCTGCGCCACGTAGTCGACTTCCTGGAGCATGACGACGTCAGGCCGCTGGTTCACGATAACCGTGATTTCACCCGGGGACTCGCCATCTGCGACGTTCCACTGCATGACTCGAAGGGGGGTTCCTTGGCTCACGGGCAAGGTCGTCGTCGTGGTCGTGCTGGGACGGGTCGTGGTAGTCGTCGGCTGCGAAACGCTGCCGAGCGCGTGCGTCCACGCCTGGTTGGTGCCGCCGTGGCAATCGTAGGTGATCACGCTCGCTCCGGTCGCGGTGCTCTTTCTCGCTATATCGACGCACCTTCCGGTGGCGACCGAGACGAGAGTGGAGCCGGAGAGGTTCCACTTCTGAGTCGAGGGAGCCGATGCGCCCAGGCAGGCCGCGAGCACCAGCGGCGAGCCGTTCGCGCCCGCCGAGCTCAGGCAGCGCGTACCCCCGTAAATGCTGATCTCGCGGGAGGTCGAGTTGTAGGCGAAGTCCTGGTTGTGGCCGCCGTTGCAGGTCCAGGTCAGGACCGCCGCTCCGATTTGCTGGGACTTTCGGGGAAGGTCGAGGCAGTTCGCGGGAGCGAGCACGCTGCGGATCTCTGCCGCGAAAGCGGGCATCGAGCAGAGCGATAGGATGACGGCGACGGACAACGCGAAGATCGTGCGGTTCATGAATCCCCCGGATGAGTCGAATCCGAAAACGAAGAACGATTATGCCCGATTTCTCGTTCCGTTCGCGCGCAAAAGTGCGGCAGATCACGATTATAACGAGCGGCGCTCGAGCCCAGAATGAGTCAGACCGGACACGCCGAGCCCTTCCGGCGAGCGGCCCTATACGCCCGCGAAGCGATCGAAAGCGAGAGTTCTAAGTTTCTTCGCAATCGCTCAGGGCCGCGCCCTACGGGTGTCCGACCTGCGACTGGTAGTACTCGTAGCCGCCTTCGAAGATGCGGATCTCGCCGCGGCCCACTTCGAACACGCGGCCGGCCACCTCGCGCAGGAAGTGGCGGTCGTGGCTGACGAGCATGACGGTGCCGTCGAAGCTCTTCAGGGCCTTGAGGAGCATCTCGCGCGTCTTGATGTCGAGATGGTTCGTCGGCTCGTCCAGGATCAGGAAGTTCACGGGCTGGGCGAGGATGGTGGCCAGGATGAGGCGGCTCTTCTCGCCGCCCGAGAGCACGCCGACCTTCTTGTACACGTCATCCCCGCTGAACAGGAACGCGCCGAGCAGGTTGCGCACGTAGCCGATCGTGGCCTCCGGGATGCGGTCGTGGATCTCGTCGAAGAGGGTCTTGTTCTCGTTCAGGACGTCGAGCGAATGCTGGCTGAAGTAGCCGACGTTCACGTTCGCGCCCAGCGAGACGTGGCCTGAGGTCGCCTCCGTCATCCCGGCGCTGCACTTCAGCCGCGTCGACTTGCCGGCCCCGCTCACGCCGACCCCGGCGACGCGATCCAGGCGCCGCACCACCGCGTTCACGTTCCCGAAGACGGGCTTCACCCGGCCGTCCGGGTGCGTCCATTCCTTGCCGAGATGCTCCATCTTGACGACGTCGTTGCCGCTGCGGGGCGGGGTGGGGAACTCGAACTCGGCCACCTTCTCCTCGGGCGGGATCTCGATGCGGTCGATCTTCTCGAGCTTCTTCACGCGCGACTGCACCTGGGCGGCGTGGGAGGCGCGTGCGGCGAAGCGGGCGATGAACTCCTCTTCCTTCGCCAGCATGTCCTGCTGCTTCTGGTGGGCGGCGAGGAGCTGGTCCTTTCGGATCTCGCGCTCGCGCACGTAGAAATCGTAGTTGCCGCTGTAGACGGTGATGGCCTTGTTTGCGATCTCGACGATCCGGTTCACCAGGCGGTTCATGAAGTCGCGGTCGTGCGACGTCATGACGAGCGCGCCTTTGTAATTGGTCAGCCATTCCTCCAGCCATACGATCGACTCGAGATCGAGGTGGTTGGTGGGCTCGTCCATCAGCAGGACGTCGGGATTCAGGGCGAGGATCTTGGCGAGCGCGATGCGCATCTTCCAGCCGCCGCTGAACGTCTCCACGGGACGGTTGTGGTCGTCGGGCCCGATGCCGAGGCCCGTGAGGATCTCCTTGTCGCGCGGATCGAGGTCGTAGCCGCCA
>CAYZKI010000123.1:0-373 GCA_964478745.1 uncultured Bacteriovoracaceae bacterium | reverse complement strand
AGCTGGGTCATCTCGTCGTCGTCGAGCGGGTTTTCGGCGGCGGCCTCGAGGCGGGCGCCGATCGTTTCGAGCACCCGCGCGAGCTCGGACACGCGACCCGCGCCGGACTTCACTTCCTCGAGGGCCGAGCGGCCCTTCATCTCGCCCACGTCCTGGGAGAAGTAGCCGATCACGGCCTTGTCGGAGAGGCTGACCGTTCCGGAGTCGACCTTCTCCTCGCCCGTGATGATGCGGAAGATGGTCGTTTTGCCCGCGCCGTTCGGGCCGACCAGCCCGATGCGGTCGCTCGGCCGGATCTGGAAGTTGGCGTTCTTGTAAAGGACCCGCGGGCCGTACTGCTTGCTGATGTCGGTGAAGTGAATCATGTCGGGTT